>CAMCNQ010000207.1 GCA_945875955.1 Limnohabitans sp. Rim8
ACCCACCTCGGGTTTGGCGGCAAACGGGTCGGGCGGGTTCTGGCCCTGAACGATGGCCTCCATCCGGCTTTGCACATTGCCCAAAGCTTGCGGGTGGCTGTAGATGTAAAACTGACCCTGAGCCACCGCATCAAACACCTTTTGCGCCACTTCGGCCGCCGTCACTTTGCCACTGCCCACGGCTTTGTCGCTTTGCGCCTGGCCGATCAGTTGACTGGCTGTGGGTTTGTCTGCCGCCAGGTCTGACGGGCGGTTGCGGTGGCTTTGGCTGATGCCGGTCGGCACAAAATAAGGACACAAGACACTCGCGCTGACTTGGTCAGACACCAGCTGCAAGTCTTGGTACAGCGTTTCGGTCAGGGACACCACGGCGTGTTTGCTGACGTTGTAAATGCCCATATTGGGCGGGGTGAGCAAACCCGCCATGCTGGCGGTGTTGACGATGTGGCCGCGATAAGCCGGGTCGGCCTTGGCGGCGGCCAGCATCATGGGGGTGAACAGGCGCACGCCGTGCACCACGCCCCAGAGGTTGACACCCAGCACCCATTCCCAGTCGGCCACCGAGTTTTCCCACACCAAGCCCCCTGCCCCCACGCCCGCGTTGTTGAACACCAGGTGCGGCGCGCCAAAGCGCTGTTGCACGTCGGCGGCCAGTTGCTCCATGGCCTTGGCATTGGCCACATCGACTTGACGCGCCAGCACTGGCGCGCCTAGTGCTTTCATTTCGGCCTCGGCTTTGTCCAGCGCGTCTTGCTGCACGTCCACCAGCACCAAGTTCATGCCCAACCGGGCTCCGATGCGGGCGCATTCCAGCCCGAAACCCGAGCCTGCACCGGTCAGCACGGCGGTTTTACCTTGGAAGTGGTCGATCATGGTGAAGCCTTTTTCAGTGTGAACCCGACGCGCGGGAAATGAACATGCAGCGTGCCCGCCCGCGCATCGCTGAGGCGCAGGGTGTAGCGGGTGCGGGTGGCGGCCACCAGCTCGCCCTCGGTGGGCTCCAGGCCAAAGTTGTCGGCGGCGATCACCACCGGGCTGCCCAAAGCGATGCCGTGCTCGTCTTGGAACACCTCGACTGGCAGCGGTGCGGGCGTGGCCGCGTGGGCCATTTGCACCGCCGCTTCGGCGCTCATTGGGCTTATTTGGGCATGGCCAATGGCCTGCATTCGGGCCATCCACGCCAGCACTTCGGGGGTGGCATCCAGGATGCCCGCCATGGCGGGCGTGCGGGTTTGCGTGAACCACAGGGGGTGGTAAGCCGCAAAGTCGGCCACGCAGGGCTGAGCGCCAAACAAAAAGTCTTGCCCGTGCAGCATGCTGGCGATGCGGCGCAAATAACTTTTGTAAGTGCCACCCGCATCGGAAGACGCCATGCGCGCCGCCCCACCACGCATGGCGGTGCGGTCGGCGACAAAGGCCTGCACCACCTCGGCGGGCGCACCGGCAAACAGCTGGGCCACACCTGCAGGCTGAAAATTCCAGGCCATGGCCGTGGTGAACAAGGCGCTGTCGGCCCATTGCGCCACGATGCGGGCTGCGCCCTTGTCGGCCTTGGGGTAGAGCGTGGGTGTGGGTGCGAGTTGCTCCAGCACATCGCAGATCAAGGCGGTGTCGCAGTAAATGTCGGCCCCAATTTGCAGCACCGGCGTTTTGCGGTAACCGCCAGTCAGCGCGGTCAAGTCGGGCTTGGGCATGGTCATGGGGATGAACACGCTGTGCCAAGCGAGGCGCTTGAAACCCATCATCAGCCGCACTTTTTCGGCAAACGGCGAGGTGGGGTAATGGTGCAGGATGAGTTCAGCCATGGCGCGTGCCTCAGACCAGTTTGACCAATTGCTTGCCAAAGTTTTTGCCTTTGAGCAGGCCCAAGAAAGCCTCGGGTGCGGCGGCCAAGCCCTGCGCCACCGATTCGCGCGGGCGCAAAGTCCCGGTGCCGACCAGGGTGCCCAATTCTTGCAAGGCCTCGGGCCAGACTTCCATGTGCTCGCTGACGATGAAGCCTTCGATCTTCATGCGGTTGACCAGAATCAGGGCCGGGTTGGCCATGGGCAGCGGCGCGCCGTCGTAGCCCGCGATCATGCCGCACACCGCAATGCGGGCAAAGGCGTTGGTGCGCAGCATCACCGCGTCCAAAACCATGCCGCCCACGTTTTCAAAGTGGCCGTCGATGCCACTCGGGCAAGCGTCGCGCAAAGCCTTGGACAGCGAGATGTAATCCTTGTGTTCTTTGTAGTCGATGCAGGCGTCAAAGCCCAACTCTTTGACCACGTAATCGCACTTGTCTTTGCCGCCCGCAATGCCCACCACGCGGCAGCCACGGGCTTTGGCCAAAGCGCCGAAAGCACTGCCCACTGCGCCGCTGGCGGCGCTGACGGTGACGGTTTCGCCCGCTTTGGGCGCGATGATTTTGACCAAGCCGTACCAGGCCGTGACACCGGGCATGCCGACCGCACCCAGGTAATGCGAGAGCGGCACATGGGTGGTGTCGACCTTGCGCAAAGCGCCCAGCACGTTGGCATCGACCACGCTGTACTCTTGCCAACCCCCCATGCCCACCACGCGGTCGCCGGTTTTGAATTTGGGGTGCTGGCTGTCCACCACCTCACCCACCGTGCCGCCGATCATGACCTGGCCCAAGGGCTGGGGCACGGCGTAGCTTTTGCTCTCGTTCATGCGGCCGCGCATGTAAGGGTCCAGGCTCATGAAGTGGTGCTTGACCAGCACTTGGCCGTCTTGCAAAGCCGGAATGGCCGCTTCGACCATTTTGAAGTTGGCCACAGTGGCTTCGCCCTGGGGGCGGTTGTCGAGCACGATTTGGTGGTTGAGGGTCATGAGGGGGTCTCCTGTTGTGGGTAGAAAAATCAATCGGTGGATGGGTCTTGCGCGGTGCGCCTGGCCGTGTATTTGAAAGTGCCCGAGGCGGTGGCGCACAACTGGCCTTGGGCATCGTAGAGGTGGCCTTCGGTGAAGGCCAGCGTGCGGGTGCGGTGCTGCAACAGGCCTTTGGCCACCAGCTTCTCGCCGGCCAGAACCTTGGCCGGGCGCATGAAGGTGGTTTTCATCTCGATGGTGACCGCCCCCATTTCGGGCTGCAGGCTGCGTGCGGCAGCGGCCATGGTCACGTCCAGCAGGCTCATGACCGCACCGCCGTGGGTCACGTCAAACGAGTTCAGGTGTTCGGCAGCGGGTGCATAGTGCAACTCCGAACGGCCACCATCGAATTGCTCCAAGGTGAAACCCAGCAGATCGACAAAGGGGATGTGTGCACCAAAAGGAATGCTCATGCTGTGACGGGTAAAAATCAACCGCTGATGATGGCGCTCACGCCACCGTCCACCGCCATCCATTGGCCGGTGATGTGTTTGCCGGCATCGGAGGCGAACAACAAGGCCAGGCCCTTGAGGTCTTCGTCATCACCCAATCGGCGCAAGGGCACGCCTTGGACCATTTTTTCTGCCCCTATTTTTTCCAGCAGGCCATGGGTCATTTTGCTGGGAAAAAAGCCGGGGCAAATCGCGTTCACGGTGATGCGGTGCTGGCCCCATTCGCCCGCCAAAGCGCGGGTGAAGTTGACCACCGCGCCCTTGGAGGTGTTGTAAGCGATGGTCTGCATTTCCAGGGGGTTGCCTGCCAGGCCGGCAATCGAGGCCACATTCAGGATGCGGCCTTTGCCACGCGGAATGAAGGACTGCTTGGCCACTTCTTGCGACAAGATGAAGTAGCCCCGGACATTCAGGTTCATCACCTTGTCCCAGGCGGCAACCGGGTGATCCTCGGCCGGTGCGCCCCAGGTGGCACCTGCGTTGTTGACCAAGATGTCGATCGGGCCCATGCGCTCCATGGTTTGGGACACCAGAGAGCGCAGGTCTTCTTCTTTGCCGCAATCGGCAGCGATCCAACGGGCGTCTATGCCCGCGGCCTGCAACTGGGCAGCGGCCATTTCCAGGTCGGCCGCTTTGCGCGAGCACAGCATGATCTTGGCCCCCGCCTCACCCAAGGCATGGGCCATTTGCAGGCCCAGGCCGCGTGAGCCACCCGTGACCAAGGCCACTTGGCCGGTCAGGTCAAAAAGTTGTTGAACTGTGCGGGACATGGGGCGTTCCTTTATTTGACATTGAAATCCATGCAGTGGCGCGCTTGCACGACCGCTTTCATGAAAGGTTTGATGGCGGCATGTTGCGGGTGTTTTTGATATGCCGCTAGCACCTGTGCGTCATCGAGCAGCATGTGCAAGACCAAATCGGCGTCACAGTCCATGCCCGGCGTGGCGCTGGCCACCTCAAAGGCCCGGATGCCAGGCACCACTTGGGCGCACGACATCAACAAAGCTTTGGCTTTTTCCAAGTTGCTGGCCTTGTCAGCGCCTTCGGCATGGGGGTGCAGGGTCCACATCACGATGTGCCGCAGCATCAGAACGCCTCTTCTGGCAAGTCGGCGCAAGTGGCATCGCGGCTCTTGACCACGTTCAACCATGCCCCGATTTTGGGCAACTCGTAACGGTAGAAATAACGGCAAGCGGCTTTGCGGCCCTGCATGGCCACGCGGGTGTCATGGCCCATGCGGCTGGCCACATCAAGCCAAATCCAGGCGATCACCGTGTGGCCAAAGGCTTGCAAATACGGCACCGCATTGGCCAGCGCCTGGGCGGGCTCAGCCCTTGCCCAGGCTTGCTGCGTGGCCTGGCCCACTTGGGCCAGGGCCTCGCGCAAGGCGGCCGACTCGCTTGCCCAGTCGGATCCTGCTTGTTGGGCGGTGGCCAGCATGCGTTCGCCCAGCAATTGCAGGCCCCGGCCGTTTTCCATCAGCACCTTGCGGCCCAAAAGGTCCATGGCCTGGATGCCGTGCGTGCCTTCGTGAATCATGTTCAGGCGGTTGTCGCGCCAATACTGCTCCACCGGGAAGTCGCGGGTGTAGCCATAGCCGCCATGGATCTGAATGGCCAAGCTGTTGGCCTCCAAGCACCATTCGCTGGGGAAACTCTTGGCAATCGGGGTCAGCACCTCCAAAAGCAGGCGCGAGACATCGGCGTCTTGCGGCGTGCCCGTGTGTTGCTCGTCCACCAAACGGGCGCAGTACAGCGCCAAGGCCAAGGCCCCTTCGCTGTAGGCTTTTTGGGCCAGCAGCATGCGCTTGATGTCGGCGTGTTCAATGATGCGCACTTGCGGGCGACTGGCGTCTTTGCCCCCTGCCCCCAAGGGACGGCCTTGCGGGCGGTTCTTGGCGTAATCCAAGCTGGCGTAGTAACCCGCCATGCCCAGCATGGTGGCGGCCATGCCCACACCGATGCGGGCCTCGTTCATCATGTGGAACATGCAGCGCAGGCCTTGGCCGACTTGGCCGACCAGATAGCCAACAGCACCTGGCGCACCGCGAACCGGGTATTTGCCCTCGCCAAAGTTGAGCAAGGTGTTGGTGGTGCCGCGCCAGCCGCATTTGTGGTTCAGTCCGGCCAGGGCCACATCGTTGCGCTCGCCGGTGGGCTGGCCATGGCTGTCCAGCAATTTTTTGGGCACGATGAACAGCGAAATGCCTTTCACGCCAGGCACCAACTGGCCTTGGGCGTCGGGAATTTTGGCCAGCACCAAATGGATGATGTTTTCGGAGAGTTCGTGCTCGCCCGAAGAGATCCACATTTTGTTGCCCTTGAGGCGGTAACGTGGCCCCAAAGCATCGGATTCAAAATCCTCGCCATCGGGTGTGGCACGGGTGAGCACATCGCTCAGTGACGAGCCCGCTTGCGGCTCACTCAGGCACATGGTGCCGGAAAAGCG
>CAMCNQ010000208.1 GCA_945875955.1 Limnohabitans sp. Rim8
AACTTACCAGCCCGATACAGGGGCTTGCAAGGGCGGACCTTGCCGGGGAGGACTTGTGAAGATAGAGCTTTCTGAGCGCGACGGCGTGGTTCACTGGCATACTGCCTACAACTTGAAACCCTTTGAATTTTGACCATGCACGACAACCAGGACCACACGTCCGAAGGCCATTCCTCCAAATCTGCTGCGCACAACGACCCTGGCTGGGAGCGACGCACCTTGGAGCAATTGGCGTTTGCCTCGTTGCAAGAGCAAAAAGCGGCCCGCCGCTGGCGGGTTTTTTTGCGCTTGGCCTGGTTGGCCTTTTTTGCGGTGATTTTTTGGCAAGCGGTGGCCTACACCCATCCCGAGGCCAGCCTGACTTCCCCACACACCGCCATGGTGTCCATCAAGGGTGAAATTGGCTCTGAAGGCCAGGGCTCAGCGGAAAACATCATGTCCGCCATGCGTTTGGCTTTGGAAGACTCGGGCTCGCAGGCCTTGGTTTTGTTGATCAATTCGCCCGGGGGCAGCCCGGTTCAGGCCGGGTTGATCAACGACGAAATCCAGCGCTTGAGGGCGCTGCACAAAAAACCGATTTATGCGGTGGTTGAAGAGTCTTGCGCCTCAGCGGCCTATTACATTGCCGCAGCCGCCGACAAAATTTATGTCGACAAAGCCAGCATTGTGGGCAGCATCGGGGTGCTGATGGATGGTTTTGGCTTTACGGGGCTGATGGAAAAACTGGGCGTGGAGCGGCGCTTGATGACCGCGGGCGCAAACAAGGGCTTTTTGGATCCGTTCAGCCCCCAGACCCCTGCGCAGCGCGCCTATGCCCAAATCATGCTGGACCAAATTCATGCGCAATTCATTGCGGTGGTCAAAAAAGGCCGAGGCGACCGCCTGAATGAAACGCCCGACATGTTCAGCGGCCTGTTCTGGAGTGGGCAGCAAGCCGTGGAGATGGGCCTGGCCGATGCGCTGGGCAGCCTTGATGGGGTGGCCCGCGATGTGGTCAACGCGCCCGATGTGGTGGACTACACGATGCGCGAAAACGTCGCTGAGCGATTGGTCAAACGCTTTGGTGCGGCCATGGGCGAGGGCGCTGTTCGGGCTTTGCGCATGGGCGGTCAATTGCGCTGATGTGGCGCGGCTGTGGGTTTGACCAGAGGCCTCAGGGCCTCTTGGTTTTTCAAGGCCCGATGGCAAACACCGCAGGGGTGTGGTTGTCAGGGCCAAGCAGGCCTTTTTTCCATTGCGCCACGCTTCGGCTTTGAATGTCGGCAGACGCCAATGTCAGGCCGCTGGCGATGGCCAGGCGGGTCGCGCCTTGCAAGTTTTGCAGCAAGGCTGACAGCATGGCGGCGTTGCGGTAGGGCGTTTCTATCCACATTTGGGTCTGGCCTGTTTTATGGGCCAGCGCCTCCAGTTGCTTTAACCGCGCGCCCCGTTCGACCGCATCTTGGGGCAAATAGCCCACAAATGCGAAATTTTGCCCGTTGAGTCCGCTGGCTGCCAGCGCCAACAACAAAGAAACGGGGCCAACCAAGGGCACCACTCGCAGCCCAAGTTCATGCGCTGCGCGCACCACAGAACTGCCGGGGTCGGCCACGGCGGGCATGCCTGCTTCGCTGACCAGGCCCACGTCATGGCCTAGCAAAGCGGCGGCCAGCAAGGGTTTGCCATCAAAGCCCGAAAGATGGTCCCCTTTTTTGTGAACCTGGCGTGGCAGCTCGGTGATGCTTTGCTCGGGCAGAGGGACAAGCAAGGGGTGGGTTTGGGCCACGCGCTTCAAAAAGGCCCGTGTGGTTTTGGCGTTTTCAGACACCCAGTGTCGTATGCCCGCTGCGCAGGCCAAGGTGGCCTCGGGCAGCACCTGGGTGATGGGCGCTTGTTCGGCGCAGCCAAAGTCCAAAGGAGTAGGCACCAAGAACAGACAGCCTTTGGTGTTGATGGGGGCGGTGTTCACAGCAATTTCACCCCGGCTTGGCGCAGCAGGCGGGCGGTGCGAATCAGGGGCAGGCCGATCAAGGCGGTCGGGTCGTCGTTGTCTATGGATTCCAGCAATGCAATGCCCAGGCCCTCGCTTTTGGCGCTGCCTGCACAGTCATAAGGCTTTTCCGCTTGCAAGTAAGCCTCGATTTCTGCGTCACTCAGGTCGCGGAAAACCACCCGCACCTCGGCCAGCTCAACTTTTTCAAAGCCCGAGGCCAGGCAGACCACCGCCAGCGCGGTCTGAAACAGCACAGTCTGTCCACGCATTTGCCGCAGTTGCGCCACGGCTTTGCTGTGCTCTCCGGGTTTGCCCAGCGGCTGACCGGCCAAATCGGCCACTTGGTCGGAGCCAATCACCACCGCCTCAGGGTGCAAAGCCGCTACGGCCTGGGCCTTGGCCAGGGCCAAGCGCAGGGCCAAGTCGCGCGGGGATTCGCCGGTGTGCGGGGTTTCATCGACTTCGGGCGATGCCACGGTAAAGGGGATGCGCAAACGCTCGAGCAATTCACGCCGGTAGCGTGAGCTGGAGCCCAGGACAAGCGGGCGGCTGTTGGCAGCGGGGGTGGCAAAGTTCGAGGTCAAAACGAGAACCCAAGGTGAGGAGCAGATGGGTGATTCTCTTACACTGCAGGCATGGAAAAAAAATTGGACCCCCAACACCTGGATTTGGTGACGCTTGCCCGCGATGCCATCGGCCTCAAAGGCGAGGGCCACTTGCCCGATTGGTCGCGCTTGGCCGAAGAACAAGTCTCAGGCAGTCTGTTGGCGGGCCCTGTGCTTTGGCAATTGCAGGGGCGCAGTGTGAACCAAGCGGGCGGGACGAATCAAATTTGGCTGGATGTGCAGGCCGAAGTGAACCTGCCCATGCAGTGCCAGCGTTGCCTTGGCCCGGTGTTGCAGACGGTGGTGGCCAAGCGTGCGTTTCGTTTTGTGGCCGATGAGGCCACTGCGGCCCTGCTCGATGACGAGTCCGAAGAGGATGTGTTGGTCATCAGCCGTGACTTTGACGCGTTGGCGTTGATCGAAGATGAGTTGATTTTGTCCTTGCCCTTGGTGCCACTGCACGCGGCCTGCCCCGAAACGGTGCCCATGGCGGCGGTAGATCCTGAGTTTGAAGCGGCCGCTGAGCGGCCCAATCCTTTCGGGGTTTTGGCGGGGCTCAAAACCAAACCCTCCGACTAAGTCCATCAGCGGCCTTCCAAAGTGGTTTGGCTTAGGCTATAATCTATGGCTTCGCCCCGGCATTTAGGGGGGACACTCTCATCAACCAGACGCTGCGTTTTCATTTGCGCGGCCTCCAAGCTTCCAAGGAGCCACCATGGCTGTTCAGCAAAACAAAAAGTCGCCTTCCAAACGCGGCATGCACCGTTCGCACAATGCCCTGAATGTGCCAGGCATTGCCGTCGAGCCCACAACCGGTGAAATTCACCTGCGTCACCACATCAGCCCCAACGGTTTTTACAGTGGTCGCCCAGTGTTGAAAAACAAATCAGAAGCCTGATCGGCGTCAGCCCTTAAGCCTCATGAGGCCCGGCGCTACTTTTCAAGTAGCCTCGGGCTTTTGTTTTTGTGGCCTTGAATTTTTCTTCCCGGTTTTGAGCTCAAGGATTCCATGACCTCGCCCACCTCGATCACCCTGGCCGTCGATTGCATGGGCGGCGACCACGGTCCCCGCGTCACGCTGGCTGCTTGCCGACGTTTTTTGGCCACCCATTCCGATGCACGCTTGCTGTTGGTTGGTCGCCCAGAAACCCTGTTGGGCTGGAGCCATCCCCGCGCTCAGGTGTTGGCGGCGACCGAAGTGGTGGAGATGGACGACCCCTTGGAAGTGGCGCTGCGCAAGAAAAAAGACTCCTCCATGCGCGTGGCCATCGAGCAAGTGCGCGACGGTCACGCCGGCGCAGCCGTTTCTGCGGGCAATACCGGCGCCTTGATGGCCATTGCCCGGTATGTGCTCAAAACCATGGATGGCATTGACCGCCCAGCGATTGCCGGCCAAATGCCCAATTTCAAGGGAGGTGGCACCACCATGCTGGACTTGGGGGCCAATGTGGATTGCTCGCCTGAGCATTTGCTGCAGTTTGCGATGATGGGATCGGCCCTGGTGTCGGT
This sequence comes from Limnohabitans sp. Rim8, assembly GCA_945875955.1. Lineage (GTDB taxonomy): Bacteria > Pseudomonadota > Gammaproteobacteria > Burkholderiales > Burkholderiaceae_C > Limnohabitans_A. Next base: position 4,087 of record CAMCNQ010000208.1, read on the forward strand.
GTTGCAGGACAAAGACCAGCCAACGGTCGGGCTGCTCAACATCGGCGAAGAGGCCATCAAAGGCAACGAAATCATCAAAAAAACCGGTGAACTGTTGCGATCTGCGGCCAATTTGGGTGATTTGAATTTCCACGGCAATGTCGAAGGCAATGACATTTTCAAGGGCACGGTCGACATCGTGGTTTGTGATGGTTTTGTCGGAAATGTGGCTTTAAAAGCCAGCGAAGGCTTGGCGACGATGATTGGCGGATTCTTGAAAAACGAGTTTTCGCGCAACATCTTCACGAAAACGGCGGCTATTTTCGCTTATCCGGTTCTTTCTGCATTCAAAAAACGGGTGGACCACCGCCGTTACAACGGGGCGGCATTGTTGGGTTTGCGGGGCTTGGTTTTCAAAAGCCATGGCTCTGCCGATGAGTTTGCCTTTGAAGCTGCCTTGAACCGGGCTTATGATGCTTGTAAAAACCAATTGCTTGAACGTGTTCGTGAACGCATTGCCCGAGCAAGCCCTTTGTTGATGGCGGCAGAGGCCGAGCGCTCATCCACTTCTGCCAAGACCCTATGAGAACTTATTCACGCATCATCGGAACGGGCAGTTATCTGCCAGAAAAACGCCTGACCAACGCCGAGTTGGCTGCCGAGTTGGCCCAGCAAGGGGTTGAAACTTCGGACGACTGGATCGTGGAGCGCACAGGCATTCGCGCTCGGCATTTCGCCGCCGAAAACCAAGGCAGCAGCGACATGGCCACCGAAGCGGCACGCCAAGCATTGACCGCGGCCGGGATCACGCCCGACGATTTGGACCTGATCATTGTCGCCACCTCCACGCCCGACATGGTGTTTCCTTCGGTCGCCACCATGGTGCAACACAAACTGGGCACGGCGGGTTGCCCGGCGTTTGATGTTCAAGCGGTGTGCAGTGGCTTCATTTATGCCCTGACCGTGGCCGATGCGATGATCCAATCGGGCTCGGCCAAACGCGCCTTGGTCATTGGTGCCGAGGTGTTCAGCCGCATTCTGGATTTCACGGACCGCACCACCTGCGTGTTGTTTGGCGATGGCGCCGGGGCCGTGGTCTTGGAGGCCTCGGAAACCACCGGTATTTTGGCCACCGATTTGCATGCCGATGGCAAATACAAGGACATTTTGTGCGTTCCCGGTCACGTCAACCGTGGCGCCATCTTGGGCGATCCTGTCCTCAAGATGGACGGGCCGGCGGTGTTCAAACTGGCGGTGGGTGTTTTGGAAGAAACCGCCCGAGCCTGTTTGCTCAAAGCAAATCTGACGGCTGCCGACATTGATTGGTTGATCCCGCACCAGGCCAACATTCGCATCATGCAAAGCACGGTCAAAAAACTCAAAATGAGCGCCGACAAACTGGTGGTGACTGTGGACCAGCACGGCAACACCTCAGCGGCTTCAATTCCGCTTGCGCTGGATGCGTCAGTGCGCAGCGGCAAAATTAAAAGAGGTGACACGCTGATGCTCGAAGGCGTGGGCGGCGGCTTTACTTGGGGCGCAGTACTTCTCAATTATTGAGATGCAATCCCTGACGAGAATTGGTAACCGCAACCGCCACCTGCTTTTTGCGGGTTTGACGCTGATCGCCGTTGCCGCTGCGGGCTACAAAATAGCTCGCCGTGACCCAGCGCCAACTTTTGT
>CAMCNQ010000209.1 GCA_945875955.1 Limnohabitans sp. Rim8
CATTTGAACGTCCAATGGACGCTCCAAAATCGTTTTTTCATCTTGTGCTCAGCAAGCCATTAACCGCCCATGTCCAGCTTCAATCGACAAAGCCTTGCGACAAGCCCTGTCTCAAAGCGGACACCAGCGCCACCACCGCACGCGGCACATGCGGCGAGTAGGGCCGAATGGCGTGGATGGTTTCTGCAAAAGCCCCAACCGGCCGCCAGTCGGGCAGCACGCGCACCAGTTTGCCTTGGCGCAAAGCCATCTGCGCACTGAAGTCGGGCACCAGGGCAATGCCTGCGCCGGTGAGTGCGGCCTCACGCAAAGCTTCGCTGTTGTTGGCCCCAAACTGACCCGACACCGGCACCGTGATGCGCTCCTTGCCCTGGGCCGGCGCATTGGGCTCAAAGGTCCAGGCGGGCGTCTCCTGCGAGCGGGGGTAATGCAGGCAGTTGTGGGTTTGCAGGTCGGTGGGGATTTTCGGTTCGCCCTCACGGCGCAAATACGCCCGGGTCGCCACCAGCACTGACTCGGTGCGGCACAGCGCCCAGGCCACATGCGTGTCGGGTGGGTGGGCCGTGTGGCGTATGGCCAGGTCAAAGCCTTCGGTGGCCAAAGCGCTCATGCGGTCAGACAGGTCCAACTCGATGCGCACCTGCGGGTGGTTTTTCAGAAAATCGGCCAACAAGGGCACCAACTGCTGGCGCGCCAGCGCCACCGGCGCGGTCACCCGAACCAAGCCGCTGGGCTGCTCGGCCAAGTCCCGCACTTGGGCAAAGCTTTGCTCAATCTGATCAAACGCCATTCTGGTCTCGTCAACCAAGCGCTGCCCGGCCTCGGTCAGGCGCACACTTCGGGTGGTGCGCTGCACCAAGCTCACATTGGCCGCACGCTCCAACTCGGCCATGCGCTGGCTCATGGCCGCCTTGCTCACCCCCAGACGGGCAGCAGCGGCGGTGTAACTGCCCTGCTGGGCCAGCACGCTCAGCCAATGCAGGTGGGTCCAAAGCGTGTTGATTTTTTGGTCATTCATGCGTCTATTGTTCATGATTTTGAACAATCAATTCAGATTTAGGGCATTGCAAGGGTGAGCGACGGTGCCTAAACTGCAATGCGAAATGTAGGTGCCACACCCTGTGGTCGATTTTTTTGGTCAGCTGATCATTGGGCAATCGCCCACAGGGTGGGGTCCTACAAGAGACACATCGACAAGCAACCGGCGCAAGCCACAAGGAGTCCCCCATGAGCATCACAAACATCGGCCATTACATCGGCGGCCAAGTCGCCGCAGGCGCTTCGGGCCGCAGCCAGCCCGTGACCAACCCGGCCACAGGTGCCGTGACCGGCAACGTGGCCCTGGCCAACAGCGCCGAAGTGGCCAAGGCCGTGGCCGCTGCGCAAGCCGCTTTCCCGGCTTGGGCCGACACGCCGCCTTTGCGCCGCGCCCGCGTGATGTTCAAGTTCTTGGAGCTGCTGAACCTGCACAAGGACGAGCTGGCCCACATGATCACCGCCGAGCACGGCAAAGTGTTCACCGACGCACAAGGCGAGGTTTCGCGCGGCATCGACATCGTCGAATTTGCCACCGGCATTCCGCAACTGCTCAAGGGCGACTTCACCGACCAGGTTTCCACCGGCATCGACAACTGGACCCTGCGCCAGCCCCTGGGCGTGGTGGCCGGCATCACGCCGTTTAACTTCCCGGTGATGGTGCCCATGTGGATGTTCCCCGTGGCCATTGCGGCGGGCAACACCTTCATCCTCAAACCCAGCCCGACCGACCCGACGCCTGCGCTGTTCATGGCCGATCTGCTGAAAAAAGCCGGTTTGCCTGACGGCGTGTTCAACGTGGTGCAAGGTGACAAAGAAGCCGTGGACGCGCTGCTGGAACACCCCGATGTCAAAGCCATCAGCTTTGTCGGCTCCACCCCGATTGCCAACTACATCTATGAAACCGGTGCGCACCACGGCAAGCGGGTGCAGGCCCTGGGCGGTGCGAAAAACCACTTGGTGGTGATGCCCGACGCCGACATCGACCAAACTGTGGACGCGCTGATTGGCGCAGGTTATGGCTCGGCCGGCGAGCGCTGCATGGCGATTTCGGTGGCCGTGCTGGTGGGCGATGTGGCCGACAAAATCTTGCCGAAGTTGATCGAGCGCACCCGGTCACTGCAAGTGCTCAACGGTGAAAACCTGGCCGCCGAAATGGGCCCCATCGTCACCGACGCGGCACGCCAGCGCATCAAGGGCTACATCGACGCCGGTGTGGCCGAAGGCGCGAAGCTGCTGGTCGATGGCCGCGTGTTCGACGGTGCGAAAGCGGGTGCGGGTTGTGAGCAGGGCTTTTGGCTCGGCGGCACGCTGTTTGACCATGTGACCACCGACATGAAGATCTACAAAGAAGAAATTTTTGGCCCGGTCTTGAGCTGCGTGCGCGTACCCGACTTTGCCACCGCGGTTCAAATCATCAACGACCACGAGTTCGGCAACGGCGTGTCTTGCTTTACCCGCGACGGCAACGTGGCGCGCGAGTTTTCGCGCCGCATCCAGGTCGGCATGGTGGGCATCAACGTGCCGATTCCCGTGCCCATGGCCTGGCACGGTTTTGGCGGCTGGAAGCGTTCGCTGTTTGGCGACATGCATGCTTACGGCGAAGAAGGCGTGCGTTTTTACACCAAGCAAAAGTCCATCATGCAGCGCTGGCCCGAGAGCATTGGCAAGGGTGCGGAGTTTGTGATGCCGACGGCCAAGTAATCATCACTTCTTTCAGATGTGGACGGCCTCGTTGCGCTTTGGCGTAGCGAGGCCTTTTCTTTGGCTTCTTGCGTAGCGGGTTAAGAGAAGTGTTCAGCGCTCACGAAAGTGAGTGTGCATGCCGAGCTGTTGCTGTGGTGAGCTGCTCGAGGGACTCGTTTCGACCCATTGCAGTCAGTCCGATACGTCCACTTTTTCAATGAAAATGGGGGAATGACCGACACTAACCTTCCAGAGCGACCCTTATATACAGCAGCATGTCATTGCGGAACTGTTCGTTTTTCTTTGCGTTTAACAGATGGCTTGAGAACAGCCCGTAGATGCAACTGCTCTTACTGCCGGATGCGAGGGGCAGTAGCGGTATCAGCCAACCTAGACGATATACAGGTCACGCATGGCAAAGAAGCCTTAACCCTCTATACGTTCAATACGGGAGAAGCCAAGCACTATTTCTGTTCAAAGTGCGGTATTTACACCTTCCACCAGCGTCGCTCATCGCCAAACCAATTCGGAATCAATGTGGCGTGTATACAAGGGATGAGTCCTTTTGACTTCGCAGAAGTGCCAGTCAACGAAGGCAGAACACATCCGAAAGATCGAATTGGGGGAGGCTCTGCGATTGCAGGGTGGCTTAGATACGAAGTTAACCCCGAATCCGGCGAGCGCTGACCTTTTTTAGCACGTTCGGCGGCGTCTGTTTCTGGCCGAAACGGACCCTCGAAGTTGAATGACCACTGCGCCACGAGCGCCTACTTACCGACCCACCCACCCCGAATACTCCAACGGCCGAATCCCAAACCGCACCGCATTGCCCGCATGCAGCGACGCAAACTCGGCCAACACCAGCGCGGTGAAATGCGCGTGCTCGTCCGGCGGCACCGTGTCGGGCATTTTGCTTTTCACCACCTGCTCGGTGGCGGCTTCGCCCTGGCGAACGATGGCGGCGACCACTTCGGCCAGCGCTTGCCGGTGGCGCAGCCGAAATATGTCGGGCGGCACCAGGGTTTGCTGAATGGCCACGTACTGTTGGCACGAGCGCTCATAGGCCCACACAAACACGTCGCGCAGCAGCTCCACGCGGTTGAGTTCGTACACGCCCAGCATGGCGTTCACATAGGCCTGCTGCGGCACGTCGATGAAGGACAGAGGGCAGAGGTTGTGGCGGATGAACGGGATGTTGGCGGCCAGCCGCGACACGCGTTTGTTCACGTCTTCGAACGGCTGCAGGTAGGGCAGGTGCACCATCAAAAAGAAGGCTTGTTCGAAAGGGTCGGCAATCTCGGCCGCCATCTGCACCACGATGCCCAGCAACTCTTCCAGCCGCTGGGGCAGCGCCAGCGGCAGGTAAACGCTGCCGCCGATCTCCACCGGGCGGCGGCGCACGCGGCCCACAGCGGTGGGGTCGGCCATCAGGCCGTCGGACAGAAATGCGTGCAGTGCGATCAGGGTGTCGGTCTGCACGCGGGCGTTGTCGGGGCTGAGCACCAGGTATTCGATGGCCTGTTTGTGGTTCAGGATCATCTGCGTTTCCAGCGCGTCCTTGCCTTCGGCGGCCTGGCCAAAGGCGATCAGCCGCTCTGTGTCGAGGCGGCTGTAGGTGTTGCCCTCCAGTTGCGACGAGGCCCAAGACAGGTCGATCAGCAGGCGGTTGAGCATGTCCCGGGCGAAAGTGCCCGCAGGGGTTTGCGCGGCGGGCGAGCGGCCCATGGCGTGCAGCTGCTCGCGCAAGTCAAGCGGCAGGTACGCCGTCTGGTTGGGCTGGTATTGCTCCAAGAACGACTGCCTGTAAGCCACCGGGTTGCGCAGGTGGCGCGGCTGGGTGACGTAGGCGCGGACCTCGGCCCCTGCCAGCGACACGGGCAGGTCATCAGGCGGCGGAGTGACGCGCCAAGCGGCCTCTGGCTCTTGGGCATGGATGGCGTCGGATGACCGGCTGCGGTAGCGCGCCGTGCGGCGATCGCCCAGCATTTCGATGCGTTGCTGCGCCACCAGCAAAGCCAAGCGCCGTTGCAGGGTGCGGCGGTGGATCGGGGTTCCCCATTGCTGCGCGATGGTGTCGATGCCCACGCCATCGGCGGCGCTGACGATGAGTTCGAACAAGCTGTCCAGCTCTTGAGTGGGGGTCGGGCGTGGCATGAGGCGGGCTTTGAAGTGGCGGGTGGTTTGCGACAAGAAAATGTCGCAAACCATTTTATGCGACATATGAATTGTCGTAAAGACCTGTTTTTACGCCGTGATGCGCCTGCTCTTTGGTTGAACCTTAACCCGGCAGTTGGCCGCTTGCTTGCGCTTTAAACACTTGATGAATCAAACACTTGCGCCTACGACGGTCTTCACCTCATGGGTGAAACACCGTTGCAAGGCGGCTTCTGGCTGGGCGGCACGCTGTTTGACCACGTGACCACCGACATGAAAATTTACAAAGAAGAAATCTTTGGCCCGGTCTTGAGTTGCGTGCGCGTGCCCGACTTTGCCACCGCGGTGCAGATCATCAACGACCACGAGTTCGGCAACGGCGTGAGGTGCTTTACCCGTGACGGCAACGTGGCCCGCGAGTTTTCGCGCCGCATCCAGGTGGGCATGGTGGGCATCAACGTGCCGATCCCGGTGCCCATGGCCTGGCACGGTTTTGGCGGCTGGAAGCGCAGCCTGTTTGGCGACATGCACGCCTACGGCGAAGAAGGCGTGCGTTTTTACACCAAGCAAAAATCCATCATGCAACGCTGGCCTGAGTCGATTGGCAAGGGGGCGGAGTTTGTGATGCCGACGGCGAAGTAAAGGGCCTCAGACACCCCGCCCCCTTGGTCACCGCGCTCAGTCTGACGCGCGCTGGCTCAAGATGGCAAAAGCGGGCAGGGTTTTGCCCTCCAGGATTTCCAGGAAAGCGCCGCCACCGGTGGAGATGTAGCCCACCTGCTTGTCGATGCCGTATTTGGCGATCGCCGCCAAGGTGTCGCCGCCGCCCGCGATGCTGAACGCGCTGGATTCGGCGAT
>CAMCNQ010000210.1 GCA_945875955.1 Limnohabitans sp. Rim8
CACTTTTGGCAACCCCACCAGCGCGGGCGTGCCGCCCGAGGTGGTGCGCGACACCTTGGTGCTGGAGTACAACAACATCGCGCAATTGGAAGAAGCCTTTGCCCTGCATGGCAAACAACTCGCTTGCCTGATGATCGAGCCGATTGCGGGCAACATGAACTTTGTGCGCGCCAGCGTGCCCTTCATGAAACGCTGCCGCGAGTTGTGCACCGAATACGGCGCGCTGCTGGTGTTTGACGAAGTAATGTCCGGCTTTCGCGTGGCTTTGGGCAGCGCCCAAAGTGTGTATGCCGCTCTGATCCCGGGGTTCAAGCCCGACATGACGGTGCTGGGCAAAGTCATTGGCGGTGGCATGCCGCTGGCCGCTTTTGGGGGCCCGCGCAGCATCATGTCCCAACTGGCCCCCACGGGTCCGGTTTACCAGGCCGGCACCCTCAGCGGCAACCCTGTCGCCACGGCCTGCGGCTTGGCCACATTGAACGAAATTTCCAAGCCCGGCTTTTTTGACGCTTTGAGTGCCCGCACCCAAAGCCTGGTGGACGGTCTCAAGGGCGCAGCAGCGGCTGCGGGCGTGCCTTTCAGCGGCGATTGCCAAGGCGGCATGTTCGGCTTTTTCTTGTTGCCCGAGTTGGCGCAAAACTACGCCCAGGTCATGAAAAGCGACAGCCCCAAATTCAACAAGCTGTTTCATGGTCTGCTGAGCGGCGGCGTCTACATCGCGCCCGCCCTGTACGAAGCCGGTTTTGTCAGCGCCGCCCACACCGAAGCCGACATCGCACAAACCGTGCAGGTGGCCAGCGACGTTTTCAAAGCCCTGTGATGCCGCGCCTGAACCGCTGGGCGCATGGGGTCTGTGCAGGTTTGCTGGGCTTGAGCGCTTGCGCCCACGCCGAATTTCAGGCCGATCGCCTGTGGCTCAACGCCGGGTTTTATTCGGCCCACTTTGACACCCACAAAGGCCTGCGCAACGCCAACCCGGGCTTAGGTGTTGAATACCGTTTGAACAGCGATTGGAGCGCCACGGCCGGGCGCTTCATCAACAGCGACAACGCAGATTCAAATTATGTGGGCGCCTACTACCAGCCCTGGACCTTTGCAGGCGTCAAGCTCGGCGTGGTGGGGGGTGCCTTCAACGGCTACCCCAAGGCCTTCAACGGCGGCTGGTTTCCGGCCATCATCCCCACTGCCAGTTACGAAAGCGGCCATTGGGGCCTGAACCTGGCCCTGGTGCCCCCGCTCAAAGACCGGCTGTATGGGGCGCTGAGCTTTCAGCTCAAGTACCGGTTTCATTCAGCACCTTGATCGCCTGGCCTTTGCCCCGCATCAAGGCTGCGGCAAAACACCGCAGGCCACCGGCCCAAAAGCCATCGCAAACCAGCGATAATTCGCCCCTGCATTCACGTCCAGACCGGGCGCTTGCCCAGACCCCCAGGACCCCATGAAAAAAAACTTCCCCCTGCAAGCCGAAGGCAAGCACCCGGACCGCGTGCTCGAAGCCGTCAAGCACGAAATCCGCAAATACTTCAAACGCGAGCGCAACCGCGACGTGCCCAAAGGTGTTGACTTTTGGGACTTTGACTGCAAAGTGGGCCTGAGCGCCGAGACCGCAGAAGGGGTGCGCGTCAGCGGCGTGATCGAGGCGGTGGACGCGGCAGCCAAAGCAGGCGCAGCGCAGGTTTATGTGGAAATTTTGAGCAAGCACGGTGTGCGCTTGCTCAAGCCGCAAGACAACGACAAGGACCCTCAGCAAGACGCCAATGATTGAGTCAAAATTTGTTATTCAAAGGTCCATGGCCTGACGGTAAACCATCAGCCCAGCAAACGCGCCTTGCGTTTTTGTGCCTTCAGCAGTTGGATGGCCTGCTGGTCAAATGACACAAACTCGGTGCCGCCCAGCAGTTCCCCCTCGGCTGCAATCACCCCGTCGGCAAAGTCGCCACCCCTGTCCAGCTGCGCCAGCCCTGCCAGCACCGTGGGCGTGTGGCAGACCACTTGCCGCACTTTCAGCAAGGTCCGCAAGGCATGGGCCACTTGGGCCGGGGTGTAGCGGTAACCTCGCAACAAGACCCAGACCATCTCGCACAAGGCTGGGGTGGGCACCGCAATCAAGCTGGCTTTTTGCAACACGCGCAGCGCCAAGGCTGCTTGTGCAGGGTCATCTTGTGTGGCCAGCCTGACCAGAACATGGGTGTCAAGGGTGACCTTCACCGCTGCCCCGCCCAAGACTTGGCGATGATGTCGTTCATCTCGTCCAAGCTGAGCGCCTTGGGCGGCGCGGGCAAGCAGCCCACAAAGGCCTCAAGTCCTTCTGGTGCTTTGGCTTGCAGGGTCAAAACACCGTTGGCTTGTTTGTGAATTTCAACCTGCTGACCCGGTGCTATGCCCAAATACTGCAGCAGTTCACGCCGCAAGGTGAGTTGGCCTTTGGAGGTGATGGTCAAAGCGGTCATGGCGATGTCTTTTCGGAAAAAAGTAATGTTATTTTACATTACAAACCGTTGGTTTTTTTCTGCCCACAACCAAGCCGCACCATATCCAGCAACCCTCGCCTGCGCCCTGTATGCCAGCAGTCTGCGTGATTCAGATGCCTGCCTGGGCTAAAGACCGTCTTTTGCCGCCGCCCGCAATTTGTCTTTCTTGCTCAAACGCGTGCCCTTGATGCCGCCGTTGCCAGGTGATGGCGCTGGCGGGGTTTCGGTGGGCTCAAAACCGGGCACATGCTCCAAAGCGAGTTCCAGGCTTTCGCGTTTTTGAATCAGCTGCCAATGCGCCAGCGCGGCGGCGGTGACAAAACTCACCGCGTCGCCATGCGCGCCGGCGCGGCCGGTGCGGCCAATGCGGTGGGTGTAGTCGGTGGCCGAGCGTGGCAGGTCGTAGTTGACCACCACGGGCAGCATGGCGATGTCGATGCCGCGTGAGGCCAGGTCGGTGGTGACCACCACATCCCAGCGGCCGGCCTTGAATTCGCTCAAAACCTCTTGGCGTGCGCCTTGGCTCATCTCGCCATGAAAAGGCGTGGCAAACACACCCGCCTTGTAAAGCTTGCCCGCCACATGCTCACAGGCATAGCGCGTGGCCACAAACACCAGCACCTGTTTCCAGCAGTTTTCGGCAATCAAGTGGCGCAGCAAGGCGGTGCGGCTTTTTTCGTCCACCGCAACCGCGCGCTGGGTGATGTCGGGCTGGTGACCGTCAAAAGCCTCGAAGGTGATGCGCAGCGGCTCGCGCAGCAAATTGGCGGCCAAGGCCTCGACCTCGGGCGCAAAGGTGGCTGAAAACAGCAAGGTCTGGCGCTTGGGCGGCAGCAGCGCCAGCACGCGTTGCAACTCGTCGGCAAAGCCCAGGTCCAGCAGGCGGTCGGCCTCGTCCAGCACCAGGTGCTGCACATCGGCCAAGCGCAGCGCGTTCTGGTCGATCAAATCGAGCAGGCGGCCTGGCGTGGCCACCACGATGTCGGCACCGCCGCGCAGCGCCATCATTTGCGGGTTGACCGAAACCCCGCCAAAGACCACCGAGACCTTGAGCGACTGCGGCAGCTTGTGGGCCAAGTTGGCCAGCACATCACCCACTTGCACCGCCAACTCGCGCGTGGGCACCAAGACCAGGCTGCGGGTGGGGCGGCGAAAATTGGTTGTGCGGGGCGCGTCCAACAGGCGCTGCAGCAGCGGCAAGGCAAAAGCCAGCGTCTTGCCCGAGCCGGTGGGCGCGGTGGCCCACACATCGGCCAATTGCAGCACCGCCGGAATCGCCTGGGCCTGTATGGGGGTGGGGGCGTACAAGCCCATGTCCGCCAAAGTTTTCAGCAGCGCGGGTGTCAGCCCCAGGTGTTCAAAGTTCAAAACAATCCAATCAATGACGGAAGTGACGCACACCCGTCAACACCATGGCCACACCGCGTTCGTTGGCCGCGTCTATCACTTCTTGGTCGCGCATGGAGCCGCCGGGTTGGACCACGCAGGTGGCGCCTGCGTCGACCACCACGTCCAGGCCGTCGCGGAAGGGGAAAAAGGCGTCACTCGCCACCACGGTGTGTTGCAGGCTCAGCTGGGCCGCTTGGGCCTTGATGCTGGCGATGCGGGCAGAGTCCAGGCGGCTCATCTGGCCTGCGCCCACGCCCATGGTCATGCCGTTTTTGCAGAACACGATGGCGTTGGACTTGACGAACTTGGCCACTTTCCAGGCGAACAACAGGTCTTGCAGTTCATCGGGGCTGGGCTGCTTGACGGTGACGATTTTCAAGTCCGTCAAAGCCAATTCGTGGTTGTCGGCGCTTTGCAGCAGCAGGCCCGAGCCCACGCGCTTGGTCTCCAGGGCGTTGCGCACTTGGCCGTAGTCGGCAGGCAAGGCGATTTTCATCAGGCGCACATTGACTTTGCTCTTGAACACTTCGAGTGCTTCGGCGCTGAAATCGGGGGCCATGAGCACTTCGACAAACTGCTTGCTGACAGCCAGTGCGGCGGCTTGGTCCACCGGGCGGTTGAAGGCAATGATGCCGCCAAAGGCGCTGGTGGGGTCGGTTTGGAAGGCCTTGCTGTAGGCCTCGAGCGGGTTGGCCCCCAAGGCCACGCCGCAGGGGTTGGCGTGCTTGACGATCACACAGGCTGAAGCCTGAAAGCTCTTGACACATTCCCAGGCCGCGTCGGCGTCGGCGATGTTGTTGTAGCTCAGTTCCTTGCCTTGCAGTTGCACACCTGTGGCCAGCGAGCCGACAGCGGGTTCCAAGTCGCGGTACCAGGCGGCTTGCTGGTGGCTGTTTTCGCCGTAGCGCAGGTCTTGCACCTTGGTGTATTGCGCGTTGTACTGGCCCGAAAACGGGGCGCGTTCGGGCACATGGTCTTGCGCCTGCTTGTCGGCCTCGAACTGGACGCTGGACAGGAAGTTGCTGATCGCGCCGTCGTACTGGCTGATGCGGTTGAAGGCGGCCACAGACAGGGCAAAACGCAGCGGGTCGCTCAACTTGCCGCTGGCTTTGAGTTCGGCGATCACCGCAGGGTATTGGCTGGCGTCGGTGACGATGCCCACGTCTTTCCAGTTCTTGGCGGCCGAGCGCACCATGGCGGGGCCACCGATGTCGATGTTTTCGATCGCCTCGGCCAGCGTGCAGCCGGGCTTGGCCACGGTGGCCTCAAAGGGGTAGAGGTTGATGACCGCCAAGTCGATGGTGTCGATCTGGTGCGCCTGCAAAGCGGCCATGTGCTCAGGCGTGTCGCGCCTGGCCAGCAAGCCGCCGTGGACTTTGGGGTGCAGGGTTTTGACGCGGCCGTCCAGCATTTCGGGGAAACCCGTGACTTCGGCCACCTCGGTCACCGGCAGGCCTTGCTCGGCCAGCAGCTTGGCGGTGCCGCCGGTGGAGATCAGGCCCACGCCCAGGGCATGCAGTGCTTTGGCCAGGTCGACGATGCCGGTTTTGTCAGAGACGGAAATCAGGGCGCGCATGGAGGGGGCTTTCTTGTAAAGGTATCGGGGGGGCTGGCAGGCCAGGCGCTGACAAGTTTGGGGAAACCCTCAAACACAGGCCCCTTGCCGGGTGGGCCAAAGGGGCGGTTCATTTCAAGAGCTTGTGCTCCAACAGCTTTTTGCGCAAGGTGTTGCGGTTGAGCCCCAGCCATTCGGCCGCACGCGACTGGTTTTGGCTGGACTGGGCCATCACCACCTCGAGCAAGGGCTTTTCGACCAACTTGACCAACATGTCGTAAAGACCCGAAGGCTCGGTGCCGTCCAGGTCACGGA
>CAMCNQ010000211.1 GCA_945875955.1 Limnohabitans sp. Rim8
GCCGTCAGGCGCGAGGCCAAGAGGGCGCTGTACGGGTCGTCGACTTGGTGGAAGTAGTGCACGCGGTGGGGCTCGCCTTTGGCCTGGCGCACCCGTTCGGCCTTGGCGCGGGCCTTGAGCAGCCGCTCGCGCGACATCAACCGCGCAGACACCATGGGCATCAACAGGCTTTTGAGCGACATCTGTCCCCTTGGTTGTTTCGTTGCGCCCACCGCAGACCAAGGCCTGCAGGCCAGCGGGTTGCTTGGGGCGCACGCGCTTGGCCGCGCACGCTGCCAAGGCGAAGGCCCGTGGGCTTCAAATTTAAAATGACACTATAACTGCCATAACCCAAGGCCGTCAACCTCGCGGTGTCACCTGTTGGCGTGTCAGGCCGGTCGGGTTTTGCGGCCAGCGCCACGGGCATGCCACGGCACGGCGAGGCGAGGCGAGGCCGCTTGGCGGCCGCATCAGTTGGCGGTGACGACCAGGCCTGCCCAGTCCGTGGTGTAGGCCGGTGTCAAGCGCTCTTGTTTCATCGTCCAGACCCGTTGCCGGCCTGCGGTGCCCGCGCTGGCCAGGTTCAGGGTGCCGCGCCCAAACCGCTGGTTCAAGGCGTCCATGGCCTGCATCAGGCGCGCCCGGTTTTCGGGCATGTCGGCGTCCAGGTCCAGTGTGCGTTGCTGCCGCGTGGCGGGTTGCAAATCCATCAGCATCACGCCCGCTTTGGCGTACTTGTAACCCGGGCGGTAGATGTGTTTGAGCAGGGCATTGGCCGCTTGGGTGATGTGGGCGCTGTCGCTGGTGGGGCAGGGCAGGGGAAGGCTGGCGCTGCGGCTGTATTGCGGGTCTTTTTCCCGAAAAGGGCTGGTGCGGATGAAGGCCATGATGTGGCCGGTGTGGCTGCCTTGTTTGCGCAGTTTTTCGGCCGCCCGGCAGGCGAACTCGGTGATGGCCTCTTGCAGCGCCGACAGCTCGGTGATGGCTTGGCCAAAAGACCGGGTGCAGGCAATTTGCTGCTTGGCCGCAGGCTGGTCTTCGAAGGCGATGCAGGCCATGCCATTGAGCTCCCGCACGGTTTTTTCCAGCACGATGGACCAACCCGCTTTGGCCGTGGCCGGGTCCATGCGCTGGAGTTGGAGCGCGGTGTGCACGCCTTGGGCGCGCAGCTGCGCGCCGATTTTGCGGCCCACGCCCCACACCTCGCCCACCTCGGTGTCCTGCAGCAGCGCGGCCAGCTCTTGCGGGCTGCAGGCACCCAGATGGCAGACCTGGGCATGCTGCGCGGGGTAGCTGCCGGGCTTGCGCTCGGCGCTTTTGGCAATCGCGTTGGCCAATTTGGCCAGGGTCTTGGTTGGCCCGATGCCGATGCAGGTCGGGATGCCTGTCCACTGGTGGATGCGCCTGCGAATGTGCCGCGCCCGCTGCACCAAGTCGCCCGGAATGCCGCTCAGGTCGATGAAGCTCTCGTCGATGGAGTAAACCTCTTGCGTGTGGCCCAAAGCGGCGGCCAGGCTCATCATGCGCTCGCTCATGTCGCCATACAAAGCGAAATTGGCCGACAAGGCGACGAGCCCGGCTTCTTCTTCCAAGTGGCGGATCTTGAACCAGGGCGCGCCCATTTTGATGCCCAGCGCCTTGGCCTCGTCGCTGCGCGCAATGGCGCAGCCGTCGTTGTTGCTCAGCACCACCACGGGGCGGTGTTGCAAGCGCGGCTGAAACACGCGCTCGCAGCTGCAGTAAAAATTGTTGCCGTCTACCAGTGCGAACATGTCAGGTCGGGTGTTGCACGATGGTGGCGACCACCACGCCCCAGACCTCGATGCTTTGGCCCTCTTTGGGCACGATGTCGGCAAAGTCGGGGTTGGCCGAGACCAGGCGCAAACTGTTGCGGCCCATGTGCAGGGTCTTGCAGGTGAAGTCGCCATCGACCACGGCCACCACGATGTGGCCGCTCTCGGGCTTGATGGCCCGGTCGACCAGCACCACCGCGCCGTCCAAAATGCCTGCATCGCGCATCGAGTGCCCGGCCACACGCAGCATGAAGGTCGCTTGTGGGTGCTTGACCAATTGGTGCATCAGGTCGATGCGCTCAATCTGGTGGTCTTCGGCTGGGCTGGGAAACCCCGCTTGCACGCTGGCCGCAAAGGACTTGATCAGAAACGGGCCAGGGGGCAGGGACTGCGGTTGGGAAAGCGTGAGCATGGTCAGTGGTACTGTATAAACAGACAGTATACTGACAAGTCAAGCCGCACGCATAGAGCGGTGTGAAAAGAAATGCGCGAGGCATCAAAGAAATGCGCAAGGCCCGGGGCCGGTTTTTAGGCTGCACCAGTTCTTAAGCGGTGCCAGTTTTTAAGCGGCGCTGGTGCCTGTGGCCACCATGCCTTGGTGGCGCAGCAAAGCGTCCAGGCTGGGTTCGCGGCCCCTGAAGGCCTTGAACGAGTCCAAGGCGGGGCGGCTGCCACCCGCTTCGAGGATGGCCTGCCGGTAGCGCCGGCCGGTTTCCAAGCTGGGGCTGCCGTCTTCGGCGGCGGTTTCTTCAAAGGCCGCATAGGCATCGGCGCTCAGCACTTCGGCCCACTTGTAGCTGTAATACCCGGCCGCGTAACCCCCGGCAAAGATGTGGCTGAAGGTGTGCACCATGCGGTTGAAGCGGGGCGGCTGCATCACCGCCACCTCATCGCGCACCTGCTGCAAAAGGGGCATGAAGTCTTGCGCCGGGTCGTGCTGGGCATGGACCCGCATGTCAAACAGCGAAAACTCGATCTGGCGCAGGGTTTGCAGCCCGCTTTGGAAGTTCTTGGCGGCCAGCATTTTGTCAAACAAAGCGCGCGGCAGGGGTGCGCCGGTTTCGACATGCGCCGTCATGTGGCGCAGCACCGACCATTCCCAGCAAAAGTTTTCCATGAATTGGCTGGGCAACTCGACCGCATCCCACTCCACCCCGCTGATGCCCGAGACATCGCGCTCATTGACCTGGGTCAGCATGTGGTGCAGACCGTGACCAAATTCGTGGAACAGGGTGATCACGTCGTCGTGGGTCAGCAAGGCCGGCTGGCCATTGACGCCTTCGGCAAAGTTGCACACCAGGTGCGCCACCGGGGTTTGCAGCAAGCCGGTGTCGGGGCGTTGCCAGCGGCCGCGCACGTCGTCCATCCAAGCGCCGCCGCGTTTGCCGGCGCGCGCTGGCGGGTCCAGGTAGAACTGGCCCACCAATTGGCCCTCGCGCTCGATGCGGTAAAAAGACACGGCCGGGTGCCACACAGGCGCTTGGTCGGCACGGATCTGGACTTCAAACAGGGTTTCAATGATCTTGAACAGCCCGGCCAGCACCTTGGGCGCGGTGAAGTACTGTTTCACCTCTTGCTCGCTGAAGCTGTAGCGCGCTTCTTTGAGTTTTTCGGACACATAGGGCACGTCCCAGGCGTTGAGGGGGCCGTGCAAGCCCATCTCTTGGGCGGCAAAGGCGCGCAAATCGGCCAAATCCTGTTGCGCAAACGGACGCGCTTTGGCGGCCAGGTCGCGCAAAAAGCCAATGACTTTTTCCGGTGATTCGGCCATTTTGGGCACCACCGACACTTGGGCGTAGTTGTCAAAACCCAGCAAATGCGCTTCTTCTTGGCGCAGCGCCAAGATCTCTTGAATCAGCGGGCTGTTGTCAAATTGGCGGGCGGTTTCGGGCGCTTGGTCTGAGGCGCGGGTGACATGGGCGGTGTAGAGCTGCTCGCGCAGCGCAGCGCTGTCGGCAAACTGCATCACGGGCAGGTAGACCGGCATTTTGAGCGAGAGTCGGCAACCGTCTTTGCCCTCTTTTTGCGCCGCATCCCGGGTGGCTTGCACCACATCGGCTGGCACACCCTGGAGCTGGTCTTGGTCCACATACAGGGCAAAGCTGTCGGTGGCGTCCAGCGTGTTTTCGCTGAACTTCTGGGTGATCTCGGCCAGCCGCTCTTGGATGGCGGCATAACGGGCCTTGGCCGGGCCTTGCAGCTCGGCACCACCCAGCACAAAAGCGCGCAGGGCATTGGTTTGGGCTTGTTTTTGCTCGGCATTGAGGCCAGCGGCGTCAATCGCCTTGTATTTGGCGTACAGGCGCTCGTCACTGCCCAGGCGCGTCCAAAACTCGGTCACCCGGGGCAAGGCCGCGTTGTAGGCGGCGCGCAACTCGGGGCTGTCGGCCACGCTGTTGAGGTGGCTGACCGCCCCCCAAGCCATGCCCAAGCGCTCGGTGCTCACGTCCAGGGCTTTGGACATGGCCTTCCAGTCGGGCGGAAAGGCATCGGCGGTGACCTTGTCCAGGGCCTGTTCGGCCTCGCTCAGCAGCGCATCCAGCGCAGGCGCCACGTGTTCGGGGGCGATGCGGTCAAAAAGAGGCAGGCCAGACAGTTCGAGCAAGGGGTTGTTCATGGGCAGTTCCGAAAAGCTTCAGGTTAAACAAGATGTGGGCCTCAGCGCCAGGCGGGATGACGGGTGGGTGTCATCCCTTGGCGGCGCGTTCGGCCGCCTCCAGGGTGTTGACCAGCAACATGGTAATCGTCATGGGGCCCACGCCGCCAGGCACGGGGGTGATGTAGCTGGCCACTTGTTTCACGCCGTCAAAGTCCACGTCGCCGCAGAGTTTGCCCTCCATGTTGCGGTTCATGCCCACGTCCAGCACCACCGCACCGGGTTTAACCATGTCGGCGGTCAACACGTTGCGCTTGCCCACCGCAGCAACGATGACATCCGCTTGCAAGGTCATGGCTTTGAGGTCTGGGGTGGCGCTGTGGCAAATGGTGACGGTGGCATTTTTTTGCAAGAGCATCAAGGCCATGGGCTTGCCCACAATGTTGCTGCGGCCGATCACCACGGCGTGTTTGCCGCGCAGGTCGCAGCCAATGCTGTCCAGCATCTTCATGCAGCCATAAGGCGTGCAGGGCCAAAAGCCGGGCATGCCGGTCATCAAGGCGCCCGCGCTGGCGATGTGAAAACCGTCCACGTCTTTGGCGGGGCTGATGGCTTCGATCACCTTTTGCGCGTCGATGTGGGCGGGCAAGGGCAGCTGAACCAAGATGCCGTGGATCGCAGGGTCTTTGTTGAGCGCCTCAACCCGGGCCAGCAAGTCGGCCTCGCTCAGTGTGGCCGCGTACGGCTCCAGCACCGAGTGCAGGCCGCTGTCTGCACAGGCTTTGACCTTGTTGCGCACATAGACCTGGCTGGCCGGGTTGTCGCCCACCAGCACCACGGCCAAGCCCGGCGTCACGCCGCGCGCTTTCAGGGCTTGGACTCGGCTGGCCACCTCGCTGCGCAGTTGTTTGGAAAGGGCGTTGCCATCAATGGTTTGGGCGGTCATGGGGCGCACTTGTGGAGGGGTGGAAAAATGCAAAACGCCCGACAGTGGCGGGCGTTTCGGGCGGGCCTGTGGGGCTCAGACCTTGGATGCGTTTTGCCCCAGCGCGATCTTCAGCAAGTCGGCCACGGTGTTGGCATTGAGCTTTTCCATGATGTTGGCGCGGTGCGCCTCCACGGTTTTGATGCTGATGCCCAAATCGTCGGCGATTTGCTTGTTCAGACGCCCGGCAACGATGCGCTCAAGCACCTGGGCCTCGCGGCCCGTCAGCTTGGACAACAAGGCGTCGCGGCTGGCCGCTTGTTGGTATTCGGCAAAGACCTCGCGGGCTTGGTCCAGCATGCGCTCGACCAAGCCGAGCAGCTCTTCTTCCTTGAAGGGTTTTTGGATGAAGTCCATCGCGCCTTTTTT
>CAMCNQ010000212.1 GCA_945875955.1 Limnohabitans sp. Rim8
CCCCGGTGTGCACGCCGGGCAGGTTGGCGACAAGAAACAGCAAGGTGATCCACAACAAAGCGGCCACAAAGTACCAGACACTGACATACAGGTGGTCAACTTTTTTGCGCAAAAGCGTGACAAAAATCGGCAATACGACCAGCGCAAAACCGGCAAAAATCAAGAGGTCGATTTGCCACGGAATTTCCAAATACTCCATGCCGTCGCTCAAGCCCATGGCAATCGCGCCCAGACCTGCGCTGATGCCCGCATTGAGCAATGATCCACCCAGCATGACCCAGGGCGCACCGGCCAAACGCGTGCGCAGCAAACGTGGCAAGACCCAGACGATGACCGCCAAACAGGCGTTGCTGGACCAACCATAAATGACCGCGTTCAGATGCAAAGTGCGGATGCGGCCAAATGTCAGCCAGGCTTGGTTGACCAGCCAGTCGGGCTCATGCAGTTTCACCGAGGCCACCCAACCTGCGGCAGACCCCAGCAGCAGCCAAAAACAAGCGAACATGATGAACATGAACACCGGAAAGGCGCTGGATTGGTCAGCGTCGATCCGGTCTTGCATGTCACGCGCATCCGTGACGAGCGCGGCCTGCATGGCAAGCGCGTTTTGGGGAGGTGCGGCCTGGGTTTGCAATCGGGCTTGGTCGCTGACCGTCAAGGCGGGATCGTCCACCTGGCCCATTTCACCTTGCGCAAAGATGACCGATGCACCTCGGGGATTTTCCACCAACAGCCCTTGGCGCAAGGACCAAATGAAGGCGAACAAACCCAAGATGGAAAGGGTAAAAGCCCCCAGCAGGCTGATGACTGCGCTGTCCATCAATACACCTCCTGGCCGGGGCGGGTGGCCGCTTCGGCTTGGCGCTGCTGGCGTCGTCCCGCGCCAGACGCCAACACCATTTGGCAAATGTGCTCGAGGCGTTCAATGTGCTCATAGGCGCTCCAGGGGTCACGCCCAACGGCCACCACACCGTGCCGATCCAAGCCAATGATGTCGGGCGTTTGTCCGCAAGGGCAAGTGAGGAAGGCCTGCTCGCAAGCTTGTGCCAACTCGGCGCTGGTGGCGGCCAAGGCCGGGACCGAAGGTCCGACACGGGTGTAGCGCGCGATTTCCGGAAACGCCAAACAAATTTGGTCCAGCGCCAAGCCTGCATAAAGCGCTGCCACGGTGTAGGTGGGGTGCAAATGCACCACCGCCGTGGTGCGGCGCAAGCGTTGCGCATGCAGGGCGCGGTGCAAAGCAAATTCGCCAGACACACCGGTGTGCATCGCGTATTCAGCACAAGGGCTGAGGTCGTTCACCTGTTTCAAATCGGCGGGGGCCAGTGCGTATTTCAGGGCCCCGCTGGGGGTGATCCACCAGTCGTTTTGTCCGGCCTCTCGAAACGAGATGTTACCGTCGCGTGAGGTGATCCATTGGCGCTGGTAAGCCGTGCGCAGCACATCGCAAGTCGCTTGCGCGTCGGATGGCTTGGCCCGTGGGTCTGTCAAGGCTGCAGGGATCGTATTGTGGGTCGTGAAGTTCATGGCGTACTTTCTAAAAATGGTTGGGCGATGCAGCCGCACCGGCTGCGTCGCCTGTGCGGCGCTACAAGCTCATTGGCAAGCTGTCTGGATGGCGGTTCATTTGGTAGCCGTACCACAGGCTTTGTGCGATGCGCAACGCCAGGTCGTTGGCGCGCTCGCGCAGGGCAGCGTTGTCCAATTCGTGCGTGGTTTGCTGAAACAGCGCCAACCAGCGTTGGAAGTGTTCTTGCGTGACGCCGTCCAATCGGCTGTGTGTGACCATGGGACTGCCGCGAAAACGGGCCGTGCCGCGCAACGTGGAGGACCAAAAGTCCACCATCTTGTCCAGGTGGCTGGGCCAGTCGTGAACATGCGCGGAAAAAATCGGCCCAATCAGGGGGTCTTGTGTCACGCGGGCGTAAAAGCTGTGGACCAATGACGCGACTTCTTGTTCGGTGCACAGTGCAGCGATGTTCATCAGACAGACTCCTTTGTGGGTGGATGTGGCGAGACCAGGCCTTGGCGAGACAGGGCGTCGGCGCGCTCGGCCGGGGTTGGTGCGGGTGCGGTTGCGGGTGCCGAGCCCTGCCTGGCATCGCCTAGCCAGTACAGACCCGCCACCATCACAGCACCGCCCAAAATGTTGCCGAGGGTGACCATGAACAGGTTGTAAAAAGCCGCCACAACAGTCACTTGGTCCGCATGGCGGCCGATGACCGCCAAGCCGAGCAGGGTCATATTGGCCACGCTGTGCTCGTAGCCACTGGCGATGAAAGCCAACAAGCACCAAAAGATCACCACGCTTTTGGCCACATCGCTGTCAACCCGAGCGCTCATCCACAGCGCCAGGCAAACCAACCAGTTGCACAGCAGACCTCTGGCCAACAAGGCTTGGGCGCTGGCGTTCATTTTGAGGTCGGCCGCTTTGTACAAAAGCGATTCTGGATTGGCGAGCAGGCCGTTGGCCCCGCCCACGGCAAACAAGCTGGCCACCAATAGCGCGCCGACCAAATTGCCCAGCCAACAAACCACCCAGGTGGTGGCCAAATCGCGCCAGCGGCTGCGGCCTGACAACACGCCCAGGAACATGTACAGGGTGTAGCCCGTGAACAACTCTGCACCGGCAATCACCACCAAGATCAAGGCCAGGCCAAAGGTCAGGCCCATCACCAATTTTTGTACCGAAGCGGGCAAGCTGTCGCCAATGCTGAAGATCAGTGCGATGGCCAAACCGACATAAGCACCGCCAGCGATGGCGCCTGCCAAAAAGGCCAAGGGCTGGTGGCGCAGCAAGGCCGTCTTTTTTTCAGCGACCTCCAGAAAATGGTCAATCGTGTGCGTGTACATCAGGGCATCCTTGCGAGCGCTGTGTTGGCCTGGGATGGGGCCGTTGGCAAGGCTTGACCGCGCAGTGCGGCAAAAGCCAGCCACACGGCATAAACAAGTCCTGCAGCCATCAGGCCGCGTCCCAGGTTGTGTTGATCGTCGAGTCCGTAGCGCAGACACCATCTGGAAGGACTTTCCAAATACAACCAGCCCATGCGCCACAAGGTGGCCAGTGCCTCCAGGTGCAGCACACCCTGAGCGACGGTGGGCAGTTGCGGCCATGCCCAGGCCAAAGGCACACCCGCACACCAGAACAAGCTGAGGGCCTTGAGCAGGTCCACCTCAGGCCGATCCACCGCCAAATCCAACAACCGGGGCAGCATCCACACCATGAGCGTGAACACCGCCATCAGCATCAAGGCCCAGCGGTATCGGCGCGCGGTCTGCAGGTGTTCCGGGCGATGCGCGAGCCATGCACGCCCCAAACCGTAACCGGCCACCACCAGCAAACTCAATTGCACGCCCATGTGGCTGAGCATGCTGTTTTTGAGCGCACCCCCGAGGCCCGGCAGCCACAGCACGATGGCCAGCAGTGCCCAGCCTTGCATGCGCTGCACCGGGGTGGTCAGCAGGCGTGGGGCATGGGTTTCACAGAAGCTTCTGAACGGTGCGATGCGCATCTTCCATGTCCTCCAGGTCCAGCAATTTCGTGATGCGACAGTCTTTGTCAACGATGTGCAAGGCGGCGTTGTGGTCATAGCCTTGCAGGCCATCGGGGATCACCACCACACCGGCGGTGGCCAGCAAATGCTCGCGCTCGGCGCTGCGGATCGGCCGCGCCAAACGCCATGCGCTGGGCTGAGGCTCCATCTGGCCCTTGAATGCGCGCAGGTGCGCCGGGTCGTCATGCAGCGGATCAAAAGAGATGGACATCACCGTCACCGCCTGACCGGCTTGCGTGAAACGCTGAGCCAATTGGCTGGATGCCACGCCCAGCGATTTGCACACCGTGGGGCAGCGGGTGTAGATGAAGTCAAGCACCATGACTTGACCACATAAGCTGCGCAAATTGAAGGTCTGTCCGCGTTCATCTTCCAGCCAGGTGTCAGGCAAGGCCCTTGGCGCGCTGGCGATGTCAGCCCTTCGCCAAGTCTCGCTGGTGAAAATCTGCAAACCCGCGGTCAGCTGCCACACCAAGCCCGCGCCCAAAACGGCCACGCACAGGGCGGCGCAGAGGGTTGGCGCCAGCTCACGCGGTCGTTCCATGATTTCTCTCCAAAAGTCGACGGATCAAAACAACCACCAAGCCCAGCATGGTCACGATCACCAGCAAGGCGGACAAGCTGCCGATGTGGCCGTACACCTGCCACTCAGGCCAGTGCTGGGCAAAGCGGCGCGGCACGCTGGCCCAACCCCCCGCCAAAAAAGCCACACAGAAAACTATTGAGCCCGCGAAGTACAGGTAGAAAAAGGCGCGGTGCAAAGAATCGTTCAAGGCTTTGTGCAGGCTGGTGATGTGCAAACCAAAACCGATCACCATGGGCAACAAGCCGATCAACAGATAAAAGTGGAAGTGGCCAGGCACCCACAGGGTGTTGTGCATCACTTTGTTGACGT
Source organism: Limnohabitans sp. Rim8 (assembly GCA_945875955.1). Classification (GTDB taxonomy): domain Bacteria; phylum Pseudomonadota; class Gammaproteobacteria; order Burkholderiales; family Burkholderiaceae_C; genus Limnohabitans_A. The sequence continues at coordinate 4,450 of CAMCNQ010000212.1, forward strand.
GGATCGTGCCGTCCACAATGGCGGGAATCACCCCACCGGCCCAACCGAACATCGCCAGCATCAACCAAAGCGCGGGGGTTTGCCATTGAATGCCCGAGCGGTAAACCAGCAGCAAAGCGCCATAGGTCGTCACCAACAAGACGGGAATGCCACTCAGGTAAGAAACAATCTGGCCGAGCACCAAAAGCGATGCAGGCATGACGCCATCGAGCAGCAAGTGGTGTGGGTACACAGCCATCACAAACACCGTGGCCGCCGCCCATGCGGCATAAAAAGGGCGCGACACTTTCCAGGGGCGTCCCGCGTAAACAGGCAGCAGCTCATACACCGCCATCACCGACATGTAAATCGTGGCGTTGATGAACACGTGGCCAAAAAAGTAAATCAGGTTTTTGGCCAACAGCGGGTTGATGACCCATTCTGGAAAATACAGATTGGCCAGGGTGACCACAAGAATGACCGCACCGGCCAAAATGCCCATGGTGTTGACGATGACCACCATCGAGCTGGCCACCACGGTGGGTGGGTGGTCGCTGCGAATCTGGCCTGACCAGAGTTGGTCCAGGCCCAGCCCACGCAGCACGCTGCCATAGCGGCGCGTGATGGCCAAACCCGCTTCAAGGTTGAACACCAAGAAGCCCACACCAATCAACAACAAACCCAAGGTGAAACTGGCGGCGGCATCGGCGCTCCACAGCCCCATGGACTTGGCGGGGAGCGGCCACAAGAAGGTCCAGGCCCCCGCAAATCCACCCCAGAAAATCGATCCCAGTATGAGCACAACGCCCGAGAGGAACAGGCCGTAGTTGATGTACAGCGCGGTGGCACTGAGTTGCACATAGCGGCTCAAAAAGTGCCACATGATGCCGGCGCCCGCCAAGCCTGCTATGCCCACCATGCCCGCGCCGTGGGCGGTCATCAATTGGTAAAAAATGTTGGGGGGGATCTCAAGCCAACCTGCTTGCGCAGCGCGCATCAGCAAACCGACCAGCATCATCAACAACACAACGGCTGCCGAAGTGCCGAGGTACAACTTGACGCCAAGCGAGGCGTCTTTGGATTCAACAGGCATAAATGCGGTACTCATGGGGGGCTCTCCAGTGCGATTTTTAAAAAGGGTGGCTCAAGGTGCCGCTTGGACTTGGATCTCGGCCGCCATGCCGTGGTGTGCAACACCGCAGTACTCCAGACACAGCACTTTGTAGACGCCTGGGCTTGCAAAACGGTGCCGAACTTTGTTT
>CAMCNQ010000213.1 GCA_945875955.1 Limnohabitans sp. Rim8
GCGCGTGTCGGCGTTTTTCCAATGATGAGTCTCCCGATTCTGATGCGCGTCATCTCTAGACGCAGGTTGCAGGAGATGTGTTTCTTTGCAGAGCGCTTTGATGCGCATGAAGCCTGCCGCCTGGAGATCGTCAACCGGGTGGTCGCCGAAGGTGATTTGGATGCCGCGGTGGATGAATGGGTGGCCAAACTGGTGGCCAATTCGCCTGTGGCTTTGCGAATGGGACGCCGTGCCTTTGCCGCCATGAACGATTTGTCGCTGAACGACGCGCTGAATTTGGCACAAACCATTTTGCCCATCATGTCCCAAAGCCAGGACACCAAAGAAGGCATGCTGGCCTTTGCTGAGCGACGTGAACCCCGCTGGCCCAATTGCTGATTGAACTTTGTCAATGAATACACCAATCTTCCGTCAAACCATACGCATTGGGTGTGCTTCTGGATTTTGGGGTGACTCCGAAGCCGGTGCTGCGCAATTGGTCGCTTCTGGAAAAATTGATTACTTGGTCTTTGATTTTTTGGCCGAGATCACCATGTCTTTGCTGGCGCGGGCGCGGGCCAAATCGCCTGATGCGGGTTACGCCCCAGACTTCGTGCGCATCATGGCCGACTTGGCGCCTGAGATTCAGCGACAAGGTATCCGTGTGGTGGCCAATGCCGGGGGGGTCAATCCCAGCGCTTGTGCCGTGGCTTTGCGCCTCCGTTTGGAAGCCTTGGGCATTTCGATGCGAATTGCTGTGGTGGACGGCGATGACCTGAGCGGTCAAATCGAGACATTGCGTGCAGAGGGCCTGCGTGAAATGTTCACCGGAGAAGCGCTGCCAGAACATGTGCTCAGTGCCAATGCTTACCTCGGCGCACAACCCATTGCCGCAGCCTTGTCTCAAGGCGCAGACATCGTCATCACGGGGAGGGTGGTTGACAGCGCGGTGACTTTGGGGCCCTTGGTGCATGAGTTTGGTTGGTCTTGGACCGATTGGGACAAACTGGCCTGTGGCAGTTTGGCTGGGCACGTCATCGAATGTGGCACCCAATGCACAGGCGGCTTGTTCACCGATTGGGAGCAAGTGCCGGGTTGGGACAATATGGGATTTCCCATTGTCGAGTGCGATGCGCTTGGCCAACACTTTGTGGTCACCAAACCGGCGGGAACCGGCGGCTTGGTCACCCCGGCCACCGTTGCCGAACAAATTGTCTATGAGATAGCCGACCCTGCTTGTTATGAATTGCCGGACGTGCGCGCTGATTTCAGCCATGTTCAATTGCGGCAAGAGGGGCCTGGTCGGGTGCATGTCAGTGGCGCGCGAGGCCATGTCGCGCCTGAGCGTTACAAAGCGAGTTTGACCTACAGCCAAGGATGGCGTTTGTTGGGGACCCTGATGATCGGTGGCCACCAAGCCGTGCCCAAAGCTTGGCGCGTTGGTGAATCGATTTTGATGCGCGTTCAGCGCATGATGGGGCAGCGGCAGTGGCCTGATTTTTCACAAACCAGCCTGGAAGTATTGGGCGCTGAGAGCACCTACGGCCCACATGCGCGGCGACAAGACAACCGTGAAGTGGTCCTCAAAATTGCGGCCAAGCACGCCCAGCGTGAAGCGCTGGAGTTGTTGGCAAAAGAAATAGCACCATCGGCCACATCCATGGCACAAGGCATAACCGGATTTGCTGCGGGCCGTCCTTCGCCATCACCGGTCGTGCGTTTGTTTTCCTGTCTGATTGACCCAAGCCGACTGAAGCAACGGGTTTGTTTGGATGGTCAAGATATTGGGTTTGTTCCACTGCCCGTGGGGGGTGTTGCCAGCGTGAAATCGCATGAATTTGGCAATCTCCCGCATGTCGACAAGACCGCTGGGCTGGGTCCAACAGTGGTCCTGCCACTGCTTCGAATCGCGCATGCACGCAGCGGCGATAAGGGGGACAGTTCAAACATTGGCGTTGTCGCCAGATCACCAGCCGCCTATGGGTTTTTGTGTTTTTGGCTCACCCCAGAGCGTGTGCATCGCTACTTTGAGCATCTGGTTTTGGGGCAAGTTTTTCGTTATCCACTGCCAGGTTTTCACGCGCTCAATTTTGTCATGACTCAAGCGCTGGGTGGCGGCGGTGTGGCTTCCTTGAGATATGACCCTCAGGGGAAGGCATTGGCCCAAATGTTGCTCGACATGGAAGTGGAAGTACCTGCTCATGTATTGGAAACTGTAAATTGAAGTCAGCTGTTTTGATCAATCATCCCCTGCTGGGTCCACTCCATTCAGAAGGCCTGGCCAACCCCGCCGGAAAGCACACGCCACGTCGAATGAGGCGCGCGCAGGAAATATTGGGTGCTGCGCGTCAAATTTTTCTAGAAAAAGGATTTGGCGGTGCTTCTGTGAGCGAAATAGCTGCAAAGGTGGGCGTGGTCGAAGGATTGGTTTATTCGTATTACCCCACCAAACGCGATTTGCTCAATGACGTACTGTGTGCCATGTACGTGCCTTTGATTCGTGACATCGAAGAAAGCTTCTCCCGCATTCAAGGCGTTAGAAGTCGTTTGCGCTTTTTAATCTGGCGTCATTTGCGTGTTTTTGTTGAAGAGCCTGGGTTGTCGCGCTTGGTTTTGCATGAAGTCAGAACCGGGCCTGAATACTTTCAATCGGTACTGCATGACCTGCATGTTCGGTACACCACTTTTCTGGTCAGAACCTTGCAAGAGGCCATTGAACAGGGTGAGATCCGCACGGATATCGACATCGAGTTGTTGCGCTCCATGGTCTACGGCGGCATTGAGCACCGCATGTGGGGCACCTTGTTTGGCAGAGGTGCGGTTGACATTGAGAGCACTGCAGACCAATACACTCAAATTGTGTTGGGTTCGTTGATCAGCACGCCGCAAGTCAGTGCCACTATGGCGGGAGAGTCGGCCAACATGGCGCAACTTCTGCAAGAAACACGCGATCGCTTGGACCGAATGGCCCAGTTGGTATCCAAATGAAATCAATCAGTGTCTGTAGCTCCATATCCAATTCGTGAGCGTACACAAAGAAGTTCAAAAAATGACCATTCAAAAATTGTTTATTGCCAACCGGGCTGAAATTGCTTTGCGCATTGTCCGCACGGCTCAGCGCATGGGCATAACCACAGTCGTGCCTTGGCATGCACGTGATCGTTTTGGACCTGCGCTTGAGTTCGCCAATGAAACCACAGAGTTGAGGGGCGATCCACCGGTTTCAGCCTGGCTCAATTCTGAAGCCTTGATTCAAGCGGCCATCGATACGGGCTGCGATGCCATTCACCCAGGCTATGGATTTTTGTCTGAAAACGCAGACTTCGCCCGTGCTGTGGCCAGTGCAGGCTTGATTTTTGTTGGCCCTCCGGCTGATGTGATCGAACGCATGGGCGACAAGATCACCGCGCGACAGTTTGCGGTCCAACAAGGTGTACCCGTCACGCCATCGGCTGAGGAGGAATCTGCGCCAGAAACATTTGCTGCGCGCGCGGCCGCCATCGGTTTTCCTTTGCTCATCAAGGGGACTGCCGGAGGTGGTGGCAAAGGGATGCACATCGTTCGGGATGCCTCGAACTTGGCGCAGGCCATTTCGACCGCACGTGCTGAAAGTCAGCGCTATTTTGGCGATGGCCGCCTGTTCGCAGAACGTTTTGTAGAAAAGCCGCGTCACATCGAAGTTCAGGTGTTTGGAGATTCTCATGGTCAGGTGATCCATTTGGGTGAACGTGAATGTTCTATCCAGCGACGGTTTCAAAAACTCATTGAAGAAACGCCAGCGCCAACGCTGAGTCAAGACTTGCGCGAACGCATTTGTCAGGCAGCAGTGAAATTGGCCAGTGCTGCGGACTATGTGAATGCGGGGACGGTCGAATGCATTGTTTCTCAAACTGGCGAGTTTTATTTTTTGGAAATGAACACGCGCTTGCAAGTCGAGCACCCCGTCACCGAAATGGTCACAGGACTGGATTTGGTGGAGTGGCAACTTCGAGTGGCCCAAGGTGAGCCATTGCCTTTGCGACAAGAGCAGGTTCGGTGGCATGGCAGTGCCATAGAGTGCCGCATCTTGGCGGAGGATGCAGACGCAGGCTTTGTGCCAGACACAGGCAAAATTTTGCTGCTTCAAGAACCCCAAGGGCCGGGAGTGCGTTTTGACAATGGGGTGACGCAAGGCGCTGTGATCAGCGCAGATTTTGATTCCCTGCTTGCAAAGCTCGTGGTGCATGGTGTCCATCGTGACTTGGCGATTTCGCGAATGCGTCAAGCATTACAAGATACGGTCATGTTGGGGGTCACGGTCAACAGCCATTTTTTAGGCCGTGTGTTGGCGCATCCCGAGTTCCAAGCTGGAGCGACGGATACCGATTTCCTGGAGAGAAACAAAGCCAGCTTGAAACCGCTGCCACTCACCGAAGACGAAAGACAGGCGCTGGTGGCTGTCGCATGTGCCGCCAGTCGTGACTCCAACAGCACCACTGTCCAAGAACCCCACTTGTCCATGGGTGCCTGGCGCAACTGAGTTCCCATCTTTTAAAACAACAACCACATGACGACTTATTCGATACAGGGCTCGGCAGAGCGAAACCACCAGGCCCGCAAGCATGGTGCGGACGTTTTGGTAGATGACATCCGTGTTTCTGTCCTTGCGCTTTCGCCGCAAAGTTTCAATGTCAAGCAATCCCTGAAACTGAAAAAAATCCATGCGGTTGTTCATGGTGACAGTGTCTATGTCCAACTGCATGGTCGCGCCAGCCGAATTGACCGCATTGATCCTGCGCGAACCCAGGCTGGCACTGCCGCCAATGGCGGGGGTGTTTGTCTGGCCCCCATGCCTGGCGTGGTTGTTTCTTGGCTGACGCTTCCAGGTCAACTGGTCAAGACGGGTACACCGCTGCTCGTGATTGAAAGCATGAAACTGCAAATGACCATAGAAGCCACGCAAGACGGGGTGTTGCAAGACTTGCCTTTTTCGGAGGGACAGACTTTTCAACGCGGCGCCACGTTGGCCAGAGTCAGTCCAGACAGTCAGAACGGAGCCTCTGTATGAGCAGGATCATCAGCAAGGTGGATACCGAGTCCAGTGCATATCGAAAAAACTTTGCCGATATGAGCGAGAGGGTTGACACGCTTCGGCAGCGTTTGAATCAAGCACGTGACGAACGGCCTCAGCGCGATTTAGACCGGTTGAAAAAAAGTAAAAAACTCACGGTGCGAGAGCGACTCGATTTGCTGCTCGACCCTGGCACACCGTTTCTGGAATTGTCGGCTTTGGCTGCCAACAAAGCTTACGGTGGCGATGTCCATGGTGCCGGCCAGGTCTCGGGCATTGGCATCATCAACGGGCGTGAAGTCATCATCCATGCAGATGACCCCAGCATCAAGGGAGGGGCTTGGTATCCCTTGTCGGTCAAGAAGATCATTCGGACCTTGGACATTGCCATTGAGAACAGATTGCCGGTGATACACCTGTGTGACAGCGCGGGTGGCTTTTTGCCATTGCAGGCCGACTTGTTTCCTGATCGCTACACAGCGGGGCGTATTTTCCGAAACCAGTGCACTTTGTCCAAAATGGGCGTGCCCCAAATTGCGGTGGTCTTGGGGCATTGCACCGCTGGAGGGGCTTACATTCCGGCCTTGAGCGATTACAGCGTCATCGTTCGAGGCAATGGGGGGGTTTTTTTGGGTGGCCCGCCCTTGGTCAAGGCTGCGA
>CAMCNQ010000214.1 GCA_945875955.1 Limnohabitans sp. Rim8
CTCACCTCGGGCACGCTGGCGCGTTTTCCCAAGCTTCGAATTGCCTTTAGCCATGGCGGCGGTTCGCTGGCCATGCTGTTGCCTCGCCTTCAGCATGCCTGGCAGCAACTGCCGCCGATTCGCCAGCTCATGGACCCATCGCCGCGCGAGTTGGTGCGGCAACTGTTTGTGGACGACCTGGTGTACGACGCCGACACCATCCGCATCCTGCTCCAGGTTTTTGGCCACACGCAGGTGATGAGCGGCACCGACTACCCTTTCACCATCATGGACCGCGAGCCAGCCAAGCGCATCGAGCAGTTGAACTTGGACGCCAGCAGCCGACGGCTGCTGCGCCAAGACAACGCACTGCGCTGGTTGGGCCTGGACCACGTTTGAACCCCATTACAACCCGAGGAGACCAAGCCATGAACACGCCATCCCAAGCCATCCAACAAGCAGCGCAGGCCCTGGCGCAGGCCAGAGCAAACAGACGCGCCATTGCGCCGGTGTCCACAAGTCACGGCATTGCCAGTCTTGATGCGGCCTATGCGGTCGCCGAGTTGAACACCCGCAGCCGCTTGGAATCGGGCCGCCGCATCGTCGGCCTGAAGGTGGGCCTGACCTCCAAGGCGGTGCAGCAACAACTGGGCGTGGACCAGCCTGATTTTGGTGTTCTTTTTGACGACATGGAGTTTCTCAATGGGCAGGACGTGCCGACCGCCAGGCTGCTGCAGCCCAAGGTCGAGGCCGAGGTCGCTTTTGTGGTCGGCCGTGATGTCACGGGCAGCGCCCCCAGCTACAGCGAATTTCTCGCCTGCTTGAGCTACGCCCTGCCCGCCATCGAGATCGTGGACAGCGCCATTGCCGACTGGAAAATCAGTTTGGTCGACACCGTGGCTGACAATGCCTCATCAGGCCTTTTTGTGTTGGGCGACCAACCGATTGAAGTGGGCGCGCTCTCGCTGGGGGCCCTGGGCATGCAGATGGACAAGAACGGCCAGACGGTATCGACCGGCAGCGGCGCAGCCTGTCTGGGCCATCCGCTGCGAGCCGCCTTTTGGTTGGCCCGCACCATGGCCGCCAGAGGCCAGGGCTTGCGCCAAGGCCAGGTGATCCTGTCGGGCGCGCTCGGCCCCATGGTACCGGTTGCCGCCGGTGACCTCGTTCAAGCCTCGCTCGGTGCGCTGGGCACGGTTGCCTGTCGTTTTATTTGAAAGCGATCCAAGACACTGGATCTTGATCACGTTCAGCCTGCGCCAGGGATTCAAATACTCAAGCCACCCAGCGATTTGCCACCGTCAACAAACAGGGTTTGACCGGTGATGAAATGCGTCTGGGGAGAGGCCAGGAAAGACACCGCATGCGCGATTTCATCGGGCGATGCGGCTTTTCCGCGGGGCTCCAATGCTTCCCACTGTGCAAACATATCGGGTGGCGCAGAGCGTGTCATGGGCGTGTCAGTGAACCCCGGTGCGACCGAGTTGACGGCTATTTCTTGGTCGCGCAATTCCATGGCCATGGCACGCGTCAGTCCAATCACAGCCGATTTGGACGCCACATAGTGGGCAAAACGGGTACCGCCCAAAGCGCCGCGCGATGAAATGGTGACAATGCGCCCGCCGGCACCCATGCGCCGCGCGGCTTCTTGGGCGGGGATAAACGTGCCCACCACATTGACGTGCAGCATTTGTGTAAAGGCTTGCTCGGTCAGATCCAAAAAACGCGCATCGTTGTAAATGCCAGCCGTTGAGCACGAACTGCCGTTCGATGGCGAGGCCTTGAGACTCAACACAGATTTGGGCACGAAGGGTTTGGGGGGAGAAATTGCCCTGCCCCTCCAACAAGCCTCTGGTAAAGCCTTCGTTAAGCCCATTGGCCTTGGTCTGTCCTGAGAAGGCCCGATGGAACATTTCATTTTTTGATCACGATGCCTTGCGCCTGGGCTTTGGCCTCGTTGCAGCCGATTCATTCCAGTTCGGGGTCGTTGTAAGCCACGATGGGGAGGAAGAAGGCATTGAACGCACTGGCGACAAGTTCTGCGTTGTGGGTCGAAAAAAAGCAGCCTTCATCAGAAGGCTGCGTTGAACTCTGGCGTTTTTTACGCGCCTATGGGCTTGCCGTCAGTGCGCTGAATCACGATGGTCGAAGACTTGCCCTTACCGGACACGGTGCCAGGCCAAGTGGAGGGGTGCTGGATGTTGACGAAAAAGGTCTTGAGGTCTGGCGTGTAGGCCAGACCCGTGATCTCGCAGCCGTCTGGACCGGTCAGGAAACGAGTGGACTTTTTGGTCACAGGATCCACCGAATACATGGCGTTGTTGCCAAAGGTGTTGGTGGTCGTCGAGCTGGTTGAAGAGTCGGTTTGCACCCACAAGCGACCCTGAGGATCAACGTCTATGCCATCAGGAGCGGTAAAGCTGTCACCGACGATGTTTCCTTTGTGGTTGCTGGCTGTCAGGCGGGAGTCGCCGGCTTGCAAAAACATTTCCCAAGCAAAGGTGGTGGCTTTGGCACTGCTGGCGGTTTCAGTCCAGCGGATGATGTGGCCTTGCGTGTTGTTGAGACGCGGGTTGGCTGCATCGGTCCTAAGGCGGCTGCCGTTGTTGGTGAAGGTGCAGTAAATGCGGCGGTCTGGGCCCACAGTCACCCACTCGGGACGGTCCATCAGGGTGGCACCGGCCACGCGGGCAGCGGCCTTGGTCTCGATCAGCACGTCAGACTGCGTGTTGAAATTAACAGTGGCAGCTGTGGGTGTCACCCCCACAGCAAGTTGTGTGACGTTACCCAAGTCTTGGGCGCCTGCCACCAGGCCGTTCAGGCCTTGCGTCAGCTCTTTCCATGTGCCCGTGCCGTCTGCCTTGAACTCGGCGGCATAGAGCTTGCCGGTGTCCAACAGGTTCTGGTTGGCAGCACGGTTGGTGGGGTTGTATTTGTTCGCAGCCACGAATTTGTACACACAGCCAGGGGTGGAGTCATCGCCCATGTAAATGGCCAGCGTGTTGTCGCTGTCCAGCATGTAAGCGGTGTTCTCATGGTCAAAGCGGCCCAGCGCCGTGCGTTTGACGGCGGGGAAAACACCTTGCGGATCAATCTCTACCACCCAGCCATAGCCGTTGACCGGCTGGGAGGGGTCCAGGTAGTTGTCTGTGGTTTCTTCGCAGGTCAGGTAGGTGCCCCATGGCGTCATGCCGCTGGCGCAGTTGTTGAGTGTGCCGATGATCGCCGCGCCTGCCGCTACAGCAGCGGGGCCGGTGGCCGCAAAGGTGGTGTTGCCGCTGTAACGCTTGTTGAAGGGGGAATTCGCTTTAACCGCCCATTTGCCGCCGCTTTGCATCACTTCAATCACGGACACGCCGACCGTCGACAAGAGGCGTTTGCGATCTTCAGCGTTGAGAGCGGCGATGGCAGCAGTGTTGTTGACAAAAGTGCCGGTGGGATCGAACACGTAGGCATCAGGGGCTTCGTGGTTGATGACCAGCAAACCGCCCACATTGGGGTCTACGCCGGGCAAGGGGAAAAATACCATGCCGTCATGTTGACCGCCCGACACCTTCTCCATGTCGGCAGCGTTCAAAGCGGTGCCTGTGAAAGCTGTGGCGCCGGCCACCACGGCGTCTCCCGCAGAAAACAAGACCGAGCTTGTGTAGCCCTCTGGAACCACAACCGTGTTGCCGGTGACAGCTGGAATGCCCTTGAAGCTCAGGGCGTAGCTGACGCTGGTGCCTTCAGAAGCGGTGGTGCTGCCGCCGCCGCAGGCCGAAAGCACGGCCGAGCTGCCGAAGGCGGCGGAAATGCCGCACCAACGCCACCACGCAAAATGGTTCTGCGCTGAGCGCCAGACGCTGCCAGCACCTCGTGCATCATTTGGCCTGGGATTTCGACGGTGTTGGTCTGCTTGCGCAATACCGCGCGCAGTTCATCGGTGATGTAAGACATAGGGAAAGCTCCTTGAATCGGTGAATTGGACGGGGACAGGATCAAGTGCGTTTTGCGCACTTAAAAATGAATTTAGTTTTTATTTATTACTCTTTTATGAAAAAAAAATAAATGAATAAATTCCAAATAAGATCCATTATTTTTTCGGATCTGTGGATGCCGAAGTGGCCTTGTTTGGCATTTTTGGGCGGTGCTGTTTGTCCACTGGCGAATTCGTCCTGCGTCAGAGCGTTTGGGCGTGCTGTGTAAGCAGCGGGTCAAAACCGCTGTTTTTCATTCACCAAATGGCCTAGCGGTACAGCGCCCTCACCGGCCTGGCCATAGGCGCACCGTTCGTGGCAGTACCCTTGCACGTGTTGCACGGCTTGAGGCTGCAGGCGACCGACCTGGCGCGCGGCTCAGGGCAAGCGCCCCTCAGACAGCCGCACCATGTCGACCAGGCTTTCGAACTGGGCCAGGTTCGCCCGCTCGTTCCTGACATAACGCAACTGCAGGTACATAGGCTCCAGATCGACATCGAGCTCGACCATGGTGCCCGCCGCCAGATCGGACTGCACGCTGCGAAGCATGGCGACGTTGATGCCCATGCCCGCAAGCACCATCTGGCGCAACATCGTCAGCTCCTGCGCCTGGGAACGGATGGTCAGGGCGGGAACCCCTGCGGCCTGCAGCAGGCCAGCGACCGTGCGCCCGAAATGGGAGCTGCTGTAGGCCGCCACAAACGGGTGCTGCGCAAGGACCGCGGGCGGGATGCGCGCCTGGCCAGCCAAGGGGTGGTTGGGCGCGGCGATGAACGCCAGGCGGTAGCGGCCCAATGGCGTGGTCTGCAGGTCTGGCACGTCGCCGGCGCTCATCACAAAACACAGGTCCACGGCGCCGCTCTTGAACAGCGCCAACACTTCCTCGAACGTGCCGGTGCGTGCCATCAGTTCCACATTGGGGAAACGGGCCGAAAAGGCTTCCAGCGGCTTGCGCAGCAGGCCAGCGGCAAAACGTTGGGCGGCAAAGCGCAGACGGGTGCTGTCGTGTCCCAGCTGGGCCGACACATGCTCGGCGCGCTCCAGCGTGTCCTGTGCATACACATACAGCATGCGCCCGGCCTCGGTGAGGCGCGGTGCACGTCCGGGCACCCGCTCGAACAGCGGCTCCCGCACACTGTCCTCCAGCGCGCGGACATGGGCACTGACAGACGGCTGCGAGACATTGAGCGCCGCCGCCGCCGCGCTGAAGCCGGCGTTGTCCACCACGGCAACAAAAACCTCCAGCCGTCGCGGCGTCACATGCAGCATCTGTGTCTCCAAAATCCAACCCATAACCATCTTACTATGGGTCCATAGTGTGATAACCGATTGCCTTGCAACAGGCATCGCGCTTCAATGCAGGCTTATCTCTGAAAGGCAGGAGACATATGCATACATCCCTCCCGGTGACCCGCCGACAATTGGGCCACATGGCCATCGCCAGCACGATCGCGGGGGCCGCAGGTGCCTCCTTGGCACAGGCATGGCCAGGCAAACCCATCCGCATCGTTTATCCGTACGCGGGCGGTGGTGTCGGCGACGCCATGTTCAGGCTCCTCGAACCCAGCCTGGAGCAGCGGCTCAAGCAGCCCTTCGTGATCGACCTCAAGGCCGGCGCAGCGGGAAACATTGGCACTGGCGATGCGGTGCGGTCAGCGCCCGACGGCTACACCTGACCTTGCCCCCGAAAAACGTACTGCTTAGCTGATGGT
>CAMCNQ010000215.1 GCA_945875955.1 Limnohabitans sp. Rim8
GACTGCCCGCTGGGCGGCCACCACATTGCCCAGGGCTTTGAGGTCAACGGCTTGGGTGCCCCTGAGCTGAACCACCCGCTGACCCTGGTGCGCAAAGCCTACGGCCTGAAATAAGAAAGACCCCCATGCAACTGACCGGAAAAATCACCCCCGACAACCTGATGTCGCTGGAGGCCTACACCAAGTGGCGCAAGGTCCACAAGCCCGAGGTCCTCGCGCACCGCAAACTGCGCAGCGTGCTGTTGGGTGAAAACCTCAACCTGCAATTTGAAAGCGAGACCACCATCCGCTACCAAATTCAGGAAATGCTGCGCATTGAAAAAGTCTTTGAAGAAGAAGGCATCGTGCAAGAAATTGAGGCCTATGCCCCACTGGTGCCCGATGGCAGCAACTGGAAGGCCACCCTGTTGATCGAATACACCGACATCAACGAACGCAAGCGCGAGCTGGCCAAACTCATTGGCGTGGAAGACCGGATGTTCGTGGAAGTCGAGGGCCATGCGCGGGTGTATGCGATTGCCGATGAAGACTTGGACCGTGAGAACGAGGAAAAGACATCGGCCGTGCACTTTGTGCGTTTCGAATTGAGCCAGCCCATGCGCGCAGCGGTGATGGCGGGCGCAGGCGTCAAAATCGGTTGCGACCACACCCATTACCCGGCGCACCAAGCGCTTGGCGCGGAAACCCTGGCCAGTCTGGCCGGCGATTTGCGGGCTTGAAGGGCAGGGCTTCAGCCGCCGCAGCCCGCCAGTTTGCTCGGCGTTCTCTGCGCGCTGGATGGGCTGAACGTCCTCGGTTTTCGCTCAGCGCCCATACAGCGCCTAGCGGGCTCAGCGCGCTTGCAGCAGGTAGCGCTGACCGACCGCTGTGGGCACGATCTTGTCCTCACCCAAGCCCGCTGCCAAGGCCGACACCGCCCGCCAGCCCGTGCAGTGGCCAGGGGCCAGCATGGCCATGTCAAACTGGGCCAAGGCCTTGACGGTGTCTTGAATCACCGATTCATTGGCCCCAGACAGGTGAAAGCCACCCATCACCCCATGCAGGGTTTGGCCGGCAAACCGTTCGCGCATGTCCAAGGCCACGTTGACGATGCCCGCATGCGAGCAGGCCGAAAAAGCAAACAGGCCCAGGCCTTGCACCTTGAACGCGAGGTAGCGCTCGTCCATGATGAGGGGGTCTGGCACCCACTGGCCCTGGTCGTCCATGCGCACATGGCCGCGAAAGCCCCGCTCGAATTCACTGCGGCGGGGGATCTCGCCGCTCAGGTACACATGGCCGTTGAGCAGCACCTGGGGCTCGGAGCCCAAAATGGGCAAGGCCCCCACGGCGCGAAGTTCATCGGGTGTGGGCGGTGTTTGGATCGGCAAGACCCCGCCCATGGGCCGGGGGATGGCGCGTTGCACAAACATGCCCGGGTGCAAATAACAAGGCACCGGTGCGCGCCCTGGCCTTGCTTGGTGGATCATTTTGAAAGCCGTGGGCAAGCCGCCGCCATGGTCCCAGTGGCCATGCGAGAGCACCACCGCGTCGATTTCTCCCATGTCAATACCCAGCCGTTGGATGTTGTAGGCCAAGGTCTCTTCGGCCGGTCCCGCGTCAAACAGCACCGTTTGCATTTGCTCGCCGCGCCATGTTTTGAGCAAGAGCGACAGGCCATGGTTGGCGCAGCATTGGCAACTGCCCGCCAGTGTTTTCATGCCGGCCAAGCGCAGCATGTCCCATTCCTTGGTCACATGGTCTGGGGCGCTGGACAGGCTGTCTGTGACGTTGTCCATCAACACGGTGATTTCAGCGCGGTCTACGGAAAGCAATTGAGGGGCAGTCATGGGGGTCTCCAAATTCAAAAAAAATCGCCATTCGGCGGGGTGCGCCAGGCATTGAAATGGGCTGGCTGGTTTTGATTTTATTTTAAATATTTGGTTAACTTATTTTTAATCTATTTAACCATAAATATTTGTTTTATTTAAAAGGTGTGAACTCACAAGTTCAGGCTTTGCTGAGCTGGTTTGATAACCCTTTGGCCATTCGAGATCAAGGTCTGCACAAGCGCTTACAGACGGCCCCGTTCTCACCAGCGAGCAACGCTTGGGTATACCCTGATCGCGTTATTTGTGAGGGTGACTTAATATGTTGGATGGTGTTTGATGGTTTATTTTTTTACAGTGAACTGATATTTGTAATCCCAATTGGAGGCGAGTTTGATTTCTCATTTAGCCAAGGGCGCGCTGCGCAAAGTGTTCACGACGGGTCTGATGCTGATAGGGCTCTCGGGCCTGGTCACTGGCGTCGCACAGGCACAGCCCAATCCAGCCAACTACCCCACTCAACCCGTGAAAATCATCGTGCCCTATCCGCCCGGTGGTGGCGCCGATTTGCTCGCCCGCCTGCTGGCGGAGCGGGCTTTCGTGAAATGGGGACAGACCATGGTCGTGGAAAACCGTGCTGGAGCTGGCGGCAATGTGGGTACCGAGGCGGTGTTCCGGGCGCCACCGGATGGTTACACCATGCTCTTTACTGCGCAGCCGCCTTTGGTCGCCAACAAGAGCCTTTACTCCAAGTTGACTTTCGATCCGGAACAAATGACCCCGGTCTCCGTGATGGCCACCGGGTACAGCGTTCTGCTGGTCAATCCCAAGTTGCCTGTCAACAATCTGCAGGAGTTTGTGGCCTACGGAAAAGCAAACCCCGCCAAGCTCAATTACGCGTCGCAGGGCATCGGTAATGCTGCGCATTTGACTGCCGAGTTGTTCAGCTCGATGGCAGGCATCAAGATGGTGCACATTCCGTACAAAGGGACTGGACCGGCATTGGCCGACCTTTTGTCTGGGCAAGTGGAGGTGCTTTTCGGCGAACTGGCGACCGCCGGCGTGCATGTGCGCGCTGGCAACCTCAAGATGCTGGGTGTGGGTGGCGCAACCCGGCACCCGGACTACCCGCAAGTGCCAGCCATCGCGGAGATCATGCCGCAGTTTCAGGCCTTGATTTGGCAAGGCATGGTTGGCCCTCCAGGCCTGTCTCCGGTGATCGCCAAGAAATGGGCTGACTTGATCACCGAGGTGGTGAAGCAACCCGATGTGGTCAAGCGGCTTGGTGACCTGAGCATGATCCCCACAGGCGGAACGCCTGAACAAATGGCGCGTTTCATGCGCGAGGACGCTCAGCGCTGGAACGCCGTGGTCAAGACATCTGGCGCCAAGGCTGATTGAAGACGTTCTGGCAACAAGGAGCACCCACCGATGATTACGCACGCAGACAACGCCCGGTTGACAGGGGTGACGCGCGACAAACCCCTGCACCAGACATTGGCCAGGTTTTGGTACCCGATGATGAAATCGGAAGTGCTCAAGGACCGTTGCACCGTCAAGGCACGCCTGCTTGGCGAGGACTTCGTGATTGCCCGCAAGGCAGATGAGCTGATTGCGCTCGACGAATTGTGCCCGCACCGGCGCTGTTCCCTGACATTGGCACGGGTGGAGGATGCCGGCCTGCGGTGCATTTACCACGGCTGGCTGATCAACCGCGACGGCCGCGTGGCAGAAACCCCTAACGAGCGCGAATCCGGTGGCCGACAGCTGATTCGGGTTCGCACGCCTCAGGTGCGTGAAGCTGGCGGACTGATCTGGATGAACATTTGCGAGGACGACACACAGCGCGCGCCCTTTCCCGACCTGCCATGGATGCACCTGCCTTCAAACCAAGTGGTTGTAGTCAACGCCGTGTGCAATTCCAACTGGGTGCAGTCCCTCGAGGGCGCGATCGATTCCTCGCATTCCTCACACCTGCATTCCGACGAGATCGTCGGCAAAAAGTCGTCTGAATCCAGCACGGCTGTGGGTACCGGCATGGCGCTGCAGTTCACGCGCCCCTCGGTGGACAAGCACCCTCGCATCAAGATCAAGGACACCGACTGCGGGTTCATTTATGGTGCCATCCGTACACCCACCGTCGAGCCCGAGCGACTGGTCTACATCCGCGCTACAGCCTTCGCGATGCCTGCCTTCGTGACATTTCCCTCGGCCGATACGCTTGGCGACTTGCAGGTATTTGTACCGATCGATGACAACCACACGCACTTCTTTTATGTGCGCTACTCCACACGCGACCGGCTGGACACGCTGAACCTTCCGGCTTGGTCGGGCATGGTTCCAGATCAGGACATCGACGAGAACGGTCGCATGCGTGCGTCCTTATTGCCGAACTGGGGGCAAGACCGCGCGGAGATGGCTGCCGGGCGCTCCTTCACCGGACTCAAGGGCGTGAATTTACAAGACATCGTGGTGCAAGAGAGCATGGGCCCGGTGGTAGACCGCACCCGAGAACATTTGGGCCCGGCCGACCTTGCGATCGTGCACTTTCGCAAATTGCTGTTGCAAGCCGCCGACGGCAAGGGCGTTGCTGCCCCCGAGTTTGCCAGTGGCATCACCTACCGCGGACTCAAGGCGCGCGACGGTCTCTTGCCGACCTCGCAAGACTGGAGCGAGCTCTACCCTTCAGGTGAGATCAACTGGAAGGCGGCGGCCTTGTGAATGCCACACTGACCGTGTCAGGCCTGGAACGCCGGCCAATAGGCAGAAGCGGCATACAAACGTCGGTGCTGGGTTTCGGAACGGGTGACAATGCCGGCCTCATGGTGGTGGGCTCGCAGGCCGAGCAGCGGCGGGCGGTTGAAGAAGCCATCGATGCTGGCGTCAATTACTTTGACACCTCGCCCGACTACGGGCGTGGACTGGCCGAACAAAACCTGGGGCGTGCGCTCGGCTCTCGCAGGCAGGATGTGCTGATCACGACCAAGGTTGAGTTCATGCCTGCCGACCGCCACCGGCTCGCCCAAAAAGTCGTGCAGTCCATTGACGAGTCCCTGCGCCGCTTGCGTACCGACTATGTCGATATCCTGATGATCCACAATCCCCCATGTCGGCACAATGACTGGAACCGCACGACCTGGGCACCGCTGGTGACAGACGACTTCCTGCGTGAGGGTGGGGCATTCGAAGGTCTTGCGCAAGTTCTGGCGAGCGGCAAGGCGCGCATCGGCGGAATTGCCTGCGAAGATGTGGAGCCGGCCGCGCTGTCCACCGTCATAGCGCACCCGACGGTATCGGTGTTGAATGTTTGGCTCAACATGCTCAACCCCTCTTCCCTGCTGGAGCGCAACTCGGCGCAAGTCAACGGGCCCGCTGACTATCGTGGCATCGCTGCCATGGCCGAGGCGCATGGCGTGGGTATTGCTGGCTTTCGCGCCCTGGGCGGCGGTGCCCTGATGTCCGCCGCAGCCAACAACTTCAGCCGCCATCCCAGCGCAGGCGGGGGATTCACCCGCAATGCCGAGCTTTACCGCTTCGAAGTCGAACTGGCCACCCGCCTGGTCCGTCGCTTGGGGATTGATTCCACCGCCGCAATGGCAGCAGTGGCTTACCGGTTCAACATCACCGATCCTCGCATTTGCACCACGGTGGCCGGTTTTTCTGAACTCTCCCATCTGCACGGCGCCATCAGGGCCTCCACGCTCGGCCCCTTGCCTGCTGATGAAATGGCAGCCATTCT
>CAMCNQ010000216.1 GCA_945875955.1 Limnohabitans sp. Rim8
GCCAAACTCGCTGTGGCCCACCTTGAGGCGCAGCGCGCCGATGGCGTCGTTGACGATTTTTTCTTTGTCGGCACCAAAGAAAATCAGGTCGCCGTTTTGTGCGCCCGAGCGCTCGAGCACCGCGTTCAGCGCCTTGTCGTGGATGTTCTTCACGATGGGAGACTGCAGGCCATCGCGCCCCTTAGACAGGTCGTTGACGCGGATGTAAGCCAGGCCTTTGGCACCGTAGATTTTGACGAACTCGGTGTAGGCGTCGATCTCGCCTCGGCTGATGCCACCGCCTTCGAGGGAACCATTGGGCACGCGCAGGGCCACCACGCGGCCGCCCTTCATGTTGGCGGCACCCGAGAAGACTTTGAAGTCCACGTCGCCCATCACATCGGTGACTTCGGTGAACTGCAGCTTCACGCGCAGGTCTGGCTTGTCAGAGCCGTACAGGTGCATGGCATCTTGGTACGTCATGACCGGAAACTCGCCCAAGTCCACCTGGATGGTGTTCTTGAAGACGGTGCTGATCATGCCTTGGAACATGTCGCGGATTTCTTCTTCGCCCAGGAACGAGGTTTCAATATCGATTTGGGTGAATTCGGGCTGGCGATCGGCGCGCAGGTCTTCGTCGCGAAAGCATTTGGTGATTTGGTAGTAACGGTCAAAGCCCGAGACCATGAGCAATTGCTTGAACAACTGGGGCGACTGCGGCAGTGCAAAGAAGTGGCCTTCGTGGACCCGGCTGGGCACCAAGTAGTCGCGCGCGCCTTCGGGCGTGCTCTTGGTGAGCATGGGGGTCTCGATGTCGATGAAGCCGTTGGCGTCCAAGAACTTGCGCACTTCCATCGACACACGGTAGCGCAGCATCAGGTTGTTTTGCATGTAGGGGCGGCGCAGGTCCAGCACGCGGTGCGTCAGCCGGGTGGTCTCAGACAGGTTTTCTTCGTCAATCTGGAAGGGCGGTGTGACCGAGGGGTTGAGCACGATCAGTTCATGGCACAGCACCTCGATCTTGCCGCTTTTCATGTTCTCGTTGGTGGTGCCTTCGGGGCGGGCGCGCACCAGGCCTTTGATCTGCACACAAAATTCGTTGCGCACGTCTTCGGCTTGTTTGAACATGTCTGGACGATCGGGATCACAGACCACCTGCACATGGCCTTCACGGTCACGCAGGTCAATGAAAATCACCCCGCCATGGTCACGGCGGCGATTGACCCAGCCGCACAGGCTCACGGCTTGGCCGGTCAGGGCTTCGGTCACCAGACCGCAATAGTGGGTACGCATGGACATCTTGTTGGACTTTCTAAATTCTGTATTCGTGAGGGTTGCCAGCGCTGGGGCGCTTCAAGGGGCTGGCTGGCTGGGCGCTGCCAGGGTGGGGGGCAATGCGTCGGGGCCGCCTGGCACCACCACCCCCATGGAGATGATGTATTTCAGGGCATCGTCCACGCTCATGTCGAGCTCCACGACATCGGCTTTGGGCATGATCAAAAAGAAGCCCGAAGTGGGGTTGGGTGTGGTGGGCACATACACACTGACCATGGGTTGGCCCAGGTGTTTGGCCACTTGGCCGCTGGGTGTACCGGTCAAAAAGGCAATGGTCCATGAGCCTTGGCGAGGGTATTGCACCAACAAAGCTTTTGAAAACGCATGGCCTGAGCCTGAAAACAAGGTGTCAGAAACTTGCTTGACACTGGTGTAAATGCTGCGAACCACGGGTATGCGGTTCATCAAGTTGTCCCATTGGCGCAGCAACCATTGCCCAAACATATTGGCCACAAAAACGCCGGTGAAAAAAATGACCAGGGTCACCAGGATCACGCCCAAGCCTGGCACACCGCGCAAAAACTCGGCCACCAAGTGGATGCCGGGGATCACCGTGTCGGCGGCATACAAAATGGCCAGGAAAATGCCATCGAGCAGCCCCACCAGCCAAGTCAACACCCACACCGTGATGCCCATGGGCAGCCACACCAGCAAGCCGGTGATGAAATACTGTTTGATGCTGCGTTGTTTCATAAAAGGGCTTTGGGTCAAAAAAGGTCAATGGCAGGCACAAGAAGCGGCGCAGCCACCTGCGGCGGAACTGGAGGCCTCGGGCGTGCTGGACGGTGCAGTGGACGGTGTGCTGGGGCTGCTTGATTCCGCTGGCGATGCCACGGCGTCGCTGCCAGCAGCGGTAGAGGCGGCAGCGCCTGCGGGCGCCCCGCCTTTGAAATCGGTGGCGTACCAGCCCGTTCCCTTGAGTTGGAACCCCGGGGCCGTCAATTGCTTGTTGAACTTGGGTGCGCCGCAGGCAGGGCAGTCGGTCAGTGTTGCGTCTGCCATTTTTTGCAGCACATCCTTTGCATGACCGCAGGCGTCGCACTTGTAGGCGTAAATGGGCATGAAGATGATCCAGTCAAAAATAACTGTCTATTGTAATTCGAAGGCCTCCAGCGGCTTTGTGACAGGCGTGCTGAAAGTTGAACCTCTGGGGGCATTCCCTGTGTCGGTCAGAAATGACTTTCTTTTACAATTCGCCCAATTTCTGCGATTGGCCAGCTGTCCACCCTTTTCTCACCGTCGATTGGAGCTTCAGAGATCATGACCAAACGTTTTCTTTTAGTGGCTTTGTGCGCCCTCACCCTGGCCGCCTGTGGCAAAAAGCAAGAAGCGCCTGCCGCTGCCGCCACGACGCCCACCGCACAGGCAGAAGAAAAGGTGTTGAACATCTACAACTGGCCCGACTACATCGCGCAAGACATGGTGGCCAACTTTGAAAAAGAAAGCGGCATCAAAGTCAATTACCAAACTTTCGAAAACAACGAGGCCTTGCAGGCCAAACTGATCGCTGGCAATTCGGGCTATGACATCGTGGTGCCCGGCGCCGTCTTTGCCAAGTCGCAGATTGAGGCCGGTTTGCTGCGTCCTCTGGACAAAGCCCAAATCCCCAACCTGAGCAATCTGGACCCCGCCATCATGGCCAAGTTGGACAAGGTGGACCCGGGCAATGGGCATTTGGTGCCTTGGGCTTGGAGTTTCACCACCGTGGGCATCAACAAAGCCAAAGTGGCCAAAGCCTTGGGCAACACCGCCATGCCTGAAAATGCCTGGGATCTGGTGTTCAACCCCAGCTACACCAGCAAACTCAAGTCTTGTGGCATTGCTTTCTTGGACTCCCCTACCGAGGTCATGCCTCCGGCTTTGCACTACATCGGCAAAGAGGCCTATTCAGACAATGCGGCTGACCACAAAGCAGCAGGCGAGATGCTGGCCAAGGTGCGCAAAGATGTGCGTTTGTTCTCCAGCACTTTGATCGACGACCTCGCCGGTGGCAAGGCCTGTGTGGTTTTGGGCTGGGCTGGCGACATCAACATCGCACGCAGCCGGGCCATCGAAAACAAAAGCGGTGCAGAAATCGAAGCCTTGTTGCCCAGCACCGGTGGCTTGTTGTTCTTTGACAACCTGGCTGTGCCCAAGGATGCCAAGCACCCCAACAACGCCATGGCCTTCATCAATTACTTCTTGAAGCCCGAGGTGTCTGCGGCTTTGACCAACGAGCTGAGCTACCCCACGGCCAACAAAGCCAGCGTGGCCCAAGTGACGCCCGAGGTGGGCCAAAACAAAAGCGTTTTCCTCGACGAGGCGGCCTTGAAGCTGGCGGTGTCACCCTCCAGTTTGTCCAATGCCTCGCGCGAATCATTGACCTCGGTCTACACCGGCTTCAAGCAAGGCAAGTGAAGCACGCCCGCGCGGTGTACCGCCCACCTGGGCTGCGCTCAAGCCATGCGCACAGCCTTTTTTTACACCCCATAAAACCCCAATGACCGTGGCTGCGCCTGAACAACCCGCGTTTCTTCGCATTCAAAATCTGAGCAAGCGGTTTGACAGCGTGCTGGCCGTTGACGGTGTTTCGGTGGACATCGGCAAAGGGGAAATTTTTGCTTTGCTGGGCAGCTCTGGCTGTGGCAAGTCCACTTTGCTGCGCATGCTGGCAGGCTTTGAGAAGCCTTCCTCAGGGCAAATTCTTTTGGGCGGGCAAGACATCAGCGGCTTGGCGCCTTTTGAGCGCCCGATCAACATGATGTTTCAGTCTTACGCCTTGTTCCCCCACCTCTCGGTGTGGGACAACATTGCTTTTGGCCTGCGCCGCATGGGCATGGACAAAGAGACAATGGCCCAGCGCGTAGGGGCCATGCTGGACTTGGTGCAATTGCAAAAGTTCGCCGCCCGCAAGCCCCACCAGTTGTCGGGAGGCCAGCAGCAACGCGTGGCTTTGGCCCGCAGCTTGGCGCGCAATCCGCAATTGCTGCTCTTGGATGAGCCTTTGGGGGCTTTGGACAAGAAGCTGCGTCAACAAACCCAGTTTGAACTGGTCAACATCATCGAGTCGATTGGGGTGACCTGCGTCATGGTCACCCACGACCAAGAAGAAGCCATGACCATGGCCAGCCGCATTGCGGTCATGAGCCAGGGGCGGATTTTGCAATTGGGCAGCCCCACCGAAATCTACGAAGCCCCCAATTGCCGCTTTGTGGCCGACTTCATTGGCAACATCAACCTGTTTGAAGGCCAATTGCGCAGCGCCGATGCTGGCCAATCCACACTGTCCACACCGCAGGGCGACTTCAGCTTGGGTCATGGCAGCTCCTCGCAAGTAGGCACGGGCACGGGCACGGGCATGGCCTTGGCCGTCAGGCCCGAGAAAATCCAGATCAACAAGCAAGCGCCAGCCGCAGATTCGCCCAGCTCGGCCAATGTGGTCAAGGGGGTGGTCATTGAAATCGCTTACATGGGCAGCTACAGCACCTATGTGGTGAAACTGGCTGACAACAGCGTGATCAAGGTCACCCAGGCCAACAGCCTGCGCAACCACGATGGCGACATCGTCTGGGGCGATGCTGTGTTTTGCGCTTGGGACAGCCAGGCGGGCGTGCTGCTGACCTCATGATGGCTTTTCTGACCCGCTTTGTGCAGCGGCTGCGGTTTGGCAGGCGCACGGTCATCGGCATCCCGACGCTTTGGCTGTGGGTGTTTTTTGCCGCGCCTTTTTTGATTTTGCTGCGGCTGAGTGTGACCGACATGGGCGAGCAGCTCAATCCGTTTGCAGCCTTGCTCAGCCACAGCGAGGCAACGGGCTGGCAACTTCACCTGCGCCTGAGCCACTTCACCAGCTTGGTGGTCAACAG
The DNA here is from genome assembly GCA_945875955.1 of Limnohabitans sp. Rim8. Lineage (GTDB taxonomy): Bacteria > Pseudomonadota > Gammaproteobacteria > Burkholderiales > Burkholderiaceae_C > Limnohabitans_A. The sequence goes on from CAMCNQ010000216.1 coordinate 5,160, forward strand.
CGAGGGCGAATGGGGCGACACGCTTTACGTGGGCGCCTACCTGCTGTCTTTGAAATACGCGTTTTGGACCACGGTGTTCTGTCTGTTCTTGGGCTACCCCTTTGCCTACTTCATGGCGCGGGCCTCGGCCAGTTTGCGGCCGGTCTTGCTGATGATGGTGATGCTGCCTTTTTGGACCTCGTTTTTGTTGCGCGTCTATGCCTGGAAGGGCATCTTGGCCGACCAAGGCGTGGTCAACCAACTGCTGATGGCCGTGGGCTTGATCGACGAGCCGATTCAAATGCTCTACACCGACATTTCCATGCTGGTGGGCATGACCTATGTTTACCTGCCCTTCATGGTGCTGCCGCTGTATGCCAATTTGGTCAAA
>CAMCNQ010000217.1 GCA_945875955.1 Limnohabitans sp. Rim8
GGCCAAAGCCCACCAAGTCGGGGGCGACCACGCGCAAGCCCGCTTGCAGCAGCACCGGAATCATCTTGCGGTAAAGAAACGACCAGGTTGGCTCGCCATGCATCAACAAAACCACCGGGGCATCGCGCGGCCCTTCATCGATGCAGGCAATGCGCAGGCCGCCCACCTCGGTGTAATAGGGCGTGTAGGGAAAATCGGGGATGTGGGCAAAGGCCGATTCCTCGGTGCGCACAAAATCGGTGACCAGGGGCAAGGCGTTCATGGCGATCACACTCCAAAAATACGGGCCAGGCGAACCGCCAGGCCCTGAATCCAAGGTGCCACATAGCGCAGCTTGGGTTTGCGAGCCTCGGCCGCTTTGATAATTTGCGCCACGATGGAGCGGGTGCTTTTGCTTTCCAGCCACGCAAAATTGCGTTTTTCTTGCGCCTTCAAGCGCTCGGCGTGCGCCGCGAAATAAGAGCGCTGGTCCATCCAGGTGTATTTGCGCTCGGTCATGGCCTGGTTAAAGCCGGTGTGGATGGCGCCGGGCTCAATCAGTGCCACATGCACGCCGCAGCGCAATTCTTGCAGCTCGGCGCGCAGCCCCGCACCCGCCGCCGACAAGGCAAATTTGCTCATGGAATAAGGCATCAAAAAAGGCATGGGGATGCGCCCTGCGATGGAGCTGACCAACAGCACCGTGCCCCGGCGGCGCGCGATCATGCCCCGCAAGGCCAGTTGGGTCAGCGCCAGCGTGGCAAACAGGTTGACTTCGAACACATGGCGAATGCGCTCAATGTCCACCTCGGCCAAGGAGCCCGACTCGCCAACCCCGGCGTTGTTGACCAAGACATCGACCTCCAGCGCCAGGATCTTCTCGCGGTCTTGCGCTTTGGTGATGTCGAGTTTGAAGACCTCCAAGGGCAAGCCGCGTGTCAAGGCCATGGCCTTGAGTGCCTGTGCTTGCGCCTCGTCAAAGGTGGTGGCGATCACGCGGTGCTGGCGCGCTGCCAGCGCAAAGGCCGTGTCCAGCCCAATGCCGCTGCCGGCCCCGGTGATGAGAATGGTTTTTTTCATGCAACAAACACCCTGGCCAACTGGCCCATGGACGACCAATAAAAATCCCGCGCCCAACCGGGGCTGGGAAAGACCACGCCTTGCATCAAGCCGCCCAAGCGCACGCGGCCCTTTTCCATGCCGGTGTGGATGTCCAGCACCACCACCTCTTCGCCGTGGTGCCGGTAGTCGTTGACGACCAACTCGCCCGTCGCCGGGTAAAGCAGCATGTGGCTGGCGATGCCAAAGGGGGCTTTTCGCCACACAGGCGTCAAGCCGCGCAGCTGCGGGTCAAAGCGCCAGGCTTGCAGCACCGCATTGGCCGAGTCGTAACCGACCACCGTCTGGCTTTGCACATCGACCAAGGGCGGGTTGGTGATGCTGCCACCGGCCAGGCCCGAGACCTTGAGCGTTTGGTGGTCACTGGCATCGGTCAGGGAAACCCGGATGAGCCGGTTGGCCGTGCGGCTGACACCGGCCCCCAGCATGCGGTAGCGGTAGCGGTGCAGGCCGTTGTCCATGAACCAGGCGTGCGCGCCATCGAGCACCACGTCCCAGCCATAGCTTTGTGCGCTTGGCCCGATGTAGTCGAAGCACCAATCGGGGTCGCGCTCCAAGCTGTGCAGCGCCGCGTTCCAGTGGTAACGGAAAATGCAGCGCACCCCCACCACGTAGACGCTGTTGCCGATGGCGCTCAAACGGGCGATGGAGGGCTCGGGGCACACCCGGTCGGCGCAGGCCGGGCGCAGTGTTTCGGGCTCCAGCACCGTCAGGCGGGCGGGTGTGCTGGCCGACAGGTTTTTGCAGACGATCAGGCCGTTGTCCAGCACCACAAACGAGTTGTAGGGCTCTGGCACCGGCAAGGCAAAACAGGCCAGCGGTTCGCACTGGCGATTCAAGCGGTGGGCGTGGTTGCCATAGACCACGTACACGTCGCCGTTGCGGTGTATGGCCATGCCGCCGGGCCACATGGGGCCGCCTTTGAGGGCGGGCGAGCGGGCCACGCTCTTCAGGCTGTGCGGGTCTATCTTCTCCACGCGCGCTGTGGTGGGCAGGCCAATGTGGGCGCGCAAGGCCGTGTGCGTGAGCAAATAAACCTCGCCGGGCGCACCCAGCACCGTCATGGTGGACATCAGGGTGCGGCGTGTGGTGGCTTGCAGCACTTCGCCCGTGCGCAGGCCCAAGCCCTCACCGCTTAGCGGCCGCTGCAGCCTTTGGGGTCCGCCGTCTTCGCATGGCCAGGGGCTGTTCAGGTAGCCCTTCATGCCGCCTTTGTGGGTTTGGCGCGGCGTTGGGCTCGGCGTTGGGCTCGGCGTTTCAGGGCGACGCCCAAGCCCAGCAGGGCCAGCAGCGTCGCCACGCCATGCGGCCAATAGGTCGGCAGCCAGTAGGTGACCACGGTGTTGATCATGACTTGCTGGACCGGGTCGTAGCCCTCGGGCACGGGCAGCACCCCATTGGCCTTGGCCCAAACCGCGTAGTCGGCTTGCATGGCCGCGAACTGCTGGGGCAGTTCTTTTTGCAGGTCTTGGGTTTCGCCGGGGTCGCGGCTCAGGTTGTACAGACGCCATTGCGAGTCGCCCACAGGGGGGTTGTTCCACACCAGTTTCAGATCGCCCTTGAACAAGGCCTTGTTGCCCGCCAGTTCGTAGCCCAGCGAGTCATCCGGCCCGCGCACCCGGGCGCTGGGGTCGGCCAGCACCGGCAACAAACTGAGCCCTGTCAGCGCTTCTATGGGCTGGCCTTGGTAGTTGCTACCGGGGCGCGCCACACCGGCCAGGTCCAGCAAGGTGGGCACGATGTCGGTGACATGGGTCAGGCCCGCATGCACTTGGTTGTGCGCCGTGTGGGCAGCAGCGCCGCTGATGATCAGGGGCGAGCGAATGCCGCCTTCACCGGCGTAGAACTTGAAGCCATTGAGGGGCGAGGCCGAGGCGCTGCTCCAAGAGGGGCCCGGCACCACATAGGCCCCAGGGCCTCCCAGGCGGTCCAAATCGCGGCTGTAGTGCATGCGCACCCAGAGGTCGGCTTCTTTGTAGTCCGCGCCTTCGGGGCCGTTGTCCGACAGGAAGACGAACACCGTGTTGTCAAACTCGCCCGTGGATTTGAGGTGCGCGATCAGCCGCCCCACCTCGTGGTCCAGCGCATCGGCCATGGCGGCATAGACCTCCATCAGGCGGGCTTGGTAACGTTTGTCTTGCTCGCTCAAGGCGGCCCAGTCCCGCGTTGTTGTCATGCTCACCATGGGCGTGTCTTTGGGCACCAGGCCCAGTTCAATCGCTTTGGCGCGGCGCGCTTCGCGCAGGGCGGTCCAGCCGGCGTCGTAACGGCCTTTGTATTTGTCGATGAAGGCCTGCGGTGCTTGCAGCGGCACGTGGTTGGCCTGAAAGCCGACATAGGCAAAAAAGGGCTGGCCGCTGCCGCGCCCGGCGCGCAGGTATTCGATGGTTTTGTCGATGAAGAAGGTCGAGGTGTAGAACTGTTTGGGCAAGACCGGTGGCAGGCCGTTTTCATACCAGTTGACCTTGGCGTTGTGCGGCAGGTAGCGTTTTTCAGGCTCCCAGTTGTCCGAGCCGGTGTCGCCCATCACAAAAGACTGGTCAAAGCCCCGTTGGTTGGGCAGGTTTCGCGGCTCGTTGCCCACGTTCCACTTGCCAGCAATGGCGGTGCGGTAACCACTGGCCTTGAGCAAGCTGGCCACGGTGACGACATTGGGCGTGAGCGCGGCTTGGTAGCCCGGTTTTCCCAGGTGCGCGACGGGCATGGTTTCGCGCAGATTGCCGTGGCCATTGCGGTGGTTGTCCACCCCGGTCAGCAGCATGGCCCGCGTGGGCGAGCACGAGGCGGCGACGTGGAAGTTGGAAAAGCGCACGCCGCGCTGGGCCAAGCTGTCCAAATGCGGCGTGGCGATCTCGCCACCAAAAGCACCCACGTCGCTGAAGCCCCAGTCGTCGGCGACCAACACCACGATGTTGGGCCGTGTGGGCTTTGCGGGCGAGGCCGCCAAAACCGCTGTGGCCAGAGACAGGCCAAGCAGCAGTCCGATGGTGCGTGCGTTGGTTTTCATGGTGTCAAGCGCTGGGTTGTGATGCGGCTTTTTTTTCATCGGCCAAGGGCTTCCAATGCATCAGCCCAAAGAGCAGCGTCAAAAGCACGCTGAGCGCCAGTGGCCCTTTGTACAAGCGCACGTGCTTGAACATCAGCAGCACCTCGGCCGCATGCACCGCCAGCAGCACCAGGGCCACGGCAGGGCTGCGGTCGAATGTGCCTTCAGGCACCAGGCCGGCCAGTTTGACCAAGGCCATGGCATAGGCCAGCAGGCAAAGGGCACGCAGAAAGTAGTTGATTGCGAGTTTCATGGGGCAGGGTCTTTTGGCGTTGGGTTTTCGGGCTGGAGCAGGGCGTCTTCTATGGCCCACAGGCGGTCTTGGCCCCACACAGCGGTGTCGGCGACACGAAACGAGGGCACGCCCCACAAGCCCAGATCGAGCATGTTAAGGCGGTTGGCTTCGGCGGTTTCACGCCATGCCTCGTCTTGCAGGGCCTGTTGGGCATCGGGCCAAGACAGCCCGGCGCGCTCGGCGATGCGCCGAAGGCCTCGCGCGCTGCCGGCGTCCAGGCCTTCGGCCCACACGCCGCGCATGAACGAGAGCACATAGGCCTGTGCCACGCCGGTTCGCTCGGCCAGGGGCATCAGCGCCAGACCACGCTCGACAGGGCGCCCCACGGGGTCGTTGATGCGGCCGTAAGCGGCACCGCGCAGGTGCGCCTCGCGGGCCGCATCCAGGCTGATGTATTTGCGCTTTTCGCTGGGCACTGGCATGCCCCGCATCACCATGGGCAAGACATAGCGCAGGCGCACCGGCGCGCCGGTCAGACGCCCCAACGCGAACACCCGCTGGGCCACGATGGCCGAGTAGGGGCTGCGCAAGGAGAAATAAAAATCAATGGGCGCAGGTTGGGCCAGGGCCACCGGCTGGGCCAGATCGACATGCGGGGGGAACAAAAAGCCCGCCACACCGGGGCGCTGTGCGCCCACATCTTGCAGCCGCTGCTCCAGGTGGTGCAGGCGGTCTATGCCCCAATACCATTCCCCGGCGTAATACAAGGTCGCGCCCAGGTAGTGGCCCAAGCGCTGGCGCAAGCTGTTGGCACCGGCCACATGCACCATGGTTTGGCTGGGGCTGGCTTCGGGCCATGCCGTTGCGCTTGGCCCTGGCTGCTCGTTTGTTGTGTGGCTTTGCCACAGTGCCGCCGACGCGGCCTTGGCCACCTCGGCAAAGCGGCCTTGTTCGGCGGCGGCCACCAGCACGCGGGTGGTGCGCTCTTGCGCCTGCCCGGTGGGCTGGCCTCCGGGGTCGCTGAAGTGAAGGCCATGGCGCTTGGCCAGGCGCTGGGCGTCGCTGCGGCTGTAGGCCACCAGGCGCTCGCGGTCGGGGGCGGCCGAGTCGGGGGGCGGGCCCACCAC
>CAMCNQ010000218.1 GCA_945875955.1 Limnohabitans sp. Rim8
GACCCATGTCCATGGCGCACCCGTCATTCGATTTCAGCAATCATCTCGATTTCGACGCAGGCCCCCATGGGGATTTGCGCCACGCCAAAAGCACTGCGTGCATGGGCACCCACTTGCGGGCCAAACACCTGGCTGAGCAACTCGCTGCAGCCATTGGTGACCAGGTGTTGTTCGGTAAAGTCGCCAGTTGAATTGACCAGGCTCATGAGCTTGACGATGCGCTTGACCTTGTTCAAATCGCCTACGGCGGCGTGCAAAGTGCCCATCAGGTCAATCGCCACGGCGCGGGCCGCTTGCTGGCCTTCGGCGGTGCTGATGTTTTTGCCCAACTGCCCGGTCCACACTTGGCCGTCTTTCTTGGCAATGTGGCCGGACAGAAAAACCAATTGGCCGGTTTGCACAAACGGCACATACGCGGCCGCAGGCACTGCCACGGGGGGCAGTTCGATGTTGAGGGCTTTGAGTTGGTCGTAAACGCTCATGGCGGGGTGCTCCTTGAAGGGTTATTGGGTTTTGGTCTTTGTGATCAGAGCAAAAACCATTGCCTGCATTGTCGCCGAAGTGGCCCCTTCACCGTGACTTTGAGGGCCGCGTTTTTTCGGGAAAAACAAGCGGGCCTGGTCATTGGCGAAAGCGTCTTGATGCCCGTGATGAAGTGTTTCTAAGGCGCGCCCTTGATGCTTTAGGACAGGGTCCGGTTGCGGCTTTTGGGGAAGGCGGGGCGCAAGCGGATGACTTGGGAGACAAGCTGGACCGGTCGGCCGTCCGCGGAATGGCTCAGGTATTGCAGGGCATGCTGTATCGACATATCACTAACGGCGCAACAGGGGCTACACGCATGACAACTTCAGCTTGGCCTGTCTAAACTGGCCAGACACGCGCCAGGATTCGGTTTTTTCAAGCCACCGAAGTCAAACCCGGCCACCTCAGGGAGACTGCCATGCAGGGCTGCCGCATACAGCGGATTGACCAGGCGCAAGCCATGCGGGGGTGCGCATGCGCTCGCTGAACTGGGGCCGGGGTTTGGGCCTCAATTTGCTGGCTTGGTGCGCGGGCGTGGCGGTGCAATTGCAGCAAGCCGCGTTGTGGCCCATGCCCAGTTATGCCGCGCTGCTTGGCGCTGCGTTGTTGTTGGCTGCTGGGCTGCGCTGGGCGGGCGGGGCCAAGTGGGCTGGGCAGGCCGGGCAGCGCGTTGGGCCTTCTCTGGCCTTGGCTTGGTGCTTGACGGCGGCAACAGCGGGGTTTGCGCTGACGGGCTTGCATGCGGGCACACGCATGGCCAGCATAGACCCCGCACTGGAGGGCCAAGACCTGGAGTTGGTGGGCCTGGTGCAGGCCATGCCCCAGCGCCAAGCCCTGGGCTTGCGTTTCCGGTTTCGCATTGAGCAGGCCTGGCGCGTCGACGCGGCCCAGTCCGTGCCTGTGGTGGCCGGTTTGCCTGAGCAGGTGTATCTGGGCTGGTATGCGCGCTCCGAGGCGCGCCCTGAAGCGGTCAATGAAGCGGGCATGGACAACGAAGCGTTTGCAGACAGTGCCGACCCAGTGGCCATCTTGGCACCCGTCAAGGCCGGAGAACGCTGGCGCATGCGGGTGCGCCTGAAAGCCCCGCATGGCCACCTCAACCCCAGAGGCTTTGACTACGAGTTGTGGATGTGGGAGCAGGGCATACGCGCTACGGGCTATGTGCGCAATGGGGCCAAAGACCCGGCCCCACAGCGCTTGGCCATCACCTGGGCACGCCCCATCGAAGCTTGGCGGCAGTCGGTGCGCGAGCGGATACTGATGCGCCTGTCGCCCTCCGGGGGCCTGGTGCCAGCGCAGCAACCCACCGGGCAAGCGCCCCAAGCGGGGGACCCAGGCGCGGGCATTGTGGCGGCCTTGGTCACCGGCGACCAGGCTGCGATTGAGCGCAGTGACTGGGATGTGTTTCGCGCCACAGGGGTGGCGCACCTGATGAGCATTTCGGGCCTGCATGTGACCATGTTCGCTTGGCTGGCGTCGATTTTGGTGGCCTGGGGCTGGCGCCATTCGGCCCTGTGGGGTTTGAGCTGGGCATTGCATTGGCCCGCCCCACAGGTGGGCGCGCTGTCGGGCTTGTTGTTGGCCGGTTTTTACGCCCTGTTCAGTGGTTGGGGCGTGCCCGCGCAGCGCACGCTGTGCATGTTGGCCGTGGTCGTGTTGCTCAAAATCTCGGCCCGCCAATGGCCAGGGCCCTTGGTCTGGCTGCTGGCCGGATCCGGGGTCTTGGCCTTGGACCCCTGGGCCTTGTTGCAACCGGGTTTTTGGCTCAGTTTTGTGGCCGTTGGCATTTTGATGGCCACCGGGCGCAGCCCGCTTGCAAGCGACAGCGCACCGGCCCAAAACGCCGATTTGGTGTCCTCAGATGATTTGCACCCAAAGGGGGCCTTGCAGCGCATGGTTTCTGGCCATGGCCTGCTGCCCAGGGCCTGGGGGCTCTTGCGCGAGCAGGCCATCGTGACCCTGGCCTTGGCCCCTTTGACCTTGTTGTTTTTTGGCCAAGTTTCCTTGGTGGGTTTGGTGGCCAATCTGCTGGCGATTCCCTGGGTCACCCTGGTGGTCACGCCTTTGTCCATGTTGGGGGTGCTCTGGTCCGATGTGTGGCTGTTGGCCGCATGGGCTTTGCAACCCATGACCGCCGTTTTGAACGCCATGGCGGCCTGGCCTTTGGCCAGTGTGTCGTCTGCCATGCCGCCTTGGGGTTTGGCCCTGCTGGCCCTTGCAGGTGCTGCGGCCTGGGTGCTGCCGCTGCCGTGGGCTTGGAAACTGCTGTGCCTGCCCTTGGTCTGGCCCGCTGTGTTTTGGTCGCCACCCCGGCCCGTGCCCGGTGTGTTCGAGTTATTGGCCGCCGATGTGGGGCAGGGCAACGCGGTGCTGGTGCGCACCGCCCAGCACAGTTTGTTGTACGACACGGGGCCACGCTATTCATCGGAAAGCGATGCCGGACAGCGGGTCTTGGTGCCTTTGTTGGCGCAAATGGGTGAGCGCATCGATGTGCTCATGCTCAGCCACCGAGACAGGGACCACACCGGCGGTGCGGCGGCGGTGCTGGCCATGCAAAAGCAGGCAAAGCTGTGGACTTCATTGGAAGACGAGCACCCCTTGCACGCTTTGCGCCCCGCTTGGACACGTTGCCAAAGGGGCCAGTCTTGGCTGTGGGACGGCGTGCTGTTCGAACTGCTGCACCCGCCCGTGCAGGGCCAAGCCGACACCAATGCCAGTGTCAATGCCAATGGCAATGCCATCAAGCCCATCAAGCCCATCAAGCCCATCAAGCCCAACACACTCAGCTGCGTTTTGCGCATCAGCACCCCAGGCCATGGGGGCGCTGCGGCCTTGCTGGCCGGCGACATTGAAGCCCCGCAAGAGCAGGCCTTGCTGAGCGCGGGTTTGGCACCGGTGCACCTGCTTTTGGTGCCGCACCACGGCAGCAAAACCTCCTCTACACCTGCGTTTTTGCAGGCTTTGCAACCCCAGCAAGCATGGGTGCAGGCGGGCTACCGCAACCGCTACGGCCACCCGGCCCCCGAAGTGGTGCAGCGCTACCAGCAACAGGGCATCGCCCTGGTGGCGTCCACCCCGTGCGGCGCCATGCACTGGCGCTCAGATGCCCCGGCTCAAACGCAATGCCAAAGGCACACGGCCAGGCGCTATTGGCACCACAGCATCGCCCCCTGATTTTTGCTGCCCCAAACGGGCCGATTCAAGCCAGCGTCAGCACCACCGGCGCGTGGTCGCTGGGGCGTTCGTTTTTGCGCGGTACGCGGTCGATGAGGCAGGCGCTGGCGCGGGGTTTGAGGGCTTGGGAAATCAAGATGTGGTCAATCCGCAGCCCCCGGTTGCGGCGAAAGCCAAACTCGCGGTAGTCCCACCAGCTGAAGCTTTTTTCGGCTTGGTCAAACAGGCGAAAGCTGTCCGTCAGGCCCAGCCCGACCAGGGCTTGCAACTGCGCGCGCTCGGCGTCAGTGCAGTGGATGGTGTCCTTCAGCCCGACCGGGTCCCACATGTCCAACTCGTCGAAGGTGATGTTGTAGTCGCCCATCAGCACGAGCTGCGGGTGCTGCTGCATTTCGCTGCGCACCCATTCGCGCAAGGCGTCCAGCCAGCGCATTTTGTAGACAAACTTGTCGCTGTCTGGCGCTTGGCCGTTGGGAAAGTAAGCCCCAATCACGCGGATCTGGCCACCCGCGCCATCCGGGTAGGTGGCCGAGATCACGCGCGACATCTCGTCTTCAAAGCCAGGAATGTTCTTGACCACGCCGCTGCCGGTGGAAGTTGAAATCAGCGCCACGCCGTTGTAGGTTTTCTGGCCAAACCAAAGCGCTTGGTAACCCGCCTCGGCAAAGGCGGCAGCAGGGAATTTGTCGCCCGTCATTTTGAGCTCTTGCAAAGCCAAAACATCGGTGGGGTTGGCGGCCAGCCAATCAAGCACCTGGGGCAGGCGCACGGACAAAGAGTTGACGTTCCAGGTGGCAATTTTCATATGGCCTATGTCTGTTGGTAGGTGACGAATGCATAGCCCAAACCACTGGCTGCCGTGTGCTGCTGGCGTTGCACCTCTTGCCAGCATTCACTCAGTACCGGTGCAAAAGCATCACCTTCAAAATCTGCATCGATCTCGGTCACCACCGCAGTGCTGGCCAGCGGTTCGGCTTGGCGGTAAATTTCGGCCCCGCCCATGACCCAGGCATCGGGCGCATCCCCGCACAGGTCCATTGCTTCTTTGACAGAGCCCGCGCGCAACGCCCCTTCGGCCTGCCATTCGTTTTGGCGGGTCAGGACGATGTTCATGCGCCCGGGCAGGGGCCGAAACTTGGGCGGCAGTGAGTCCCAGGTCTTGCGGCCCATGATGACGGGCTGGCCCAGCGTCGCGCGTTTGAAGTGGGCCAAATCTTCGGGCAAGTGCCAGGGCATTTGCATGTCTTTGCCAATCGTGCCGTTGCGGGCTCGGGCATAAATCAGGTGCAGTTTCATCGCAAGCTTGCTCAGACGGCCACTGGCGCCTTGATGGCGGGGTGGCATTCGTAGCCCAGCACCTCAAAGTCTTCAAAGGCGTAATCCAAAATCGACTCGGGTTTGCGCTTGATGTTCAGCGTCGGATAGGCCATGGGGGCGCGGCTCAGTTGCAGTTCCACCTGTTCATGGTGGTTGCTGTAAATGTGGCAGTCGCCGCCGGTCCAAATGAAGTCGCCCACGTCCATGTCGCACTGCTGGGCCACCATGTGGGTCAGCAGGGCGTAGCTGGCGATGTTGAAGGGCACGCCCAAAAAGATGTCGGCGCTGCGCTGGTAAAGCTGGCAGCTGAGCTTGGGCTTTTCGCCGGGGTTTTGCGGCGGGGCCACATAAAACTGAAAGAAGGCATGGCAAGGCATCAGCGCCATTTGATCGAGCTCGGCCACGGTCCAGGCGCTGACAATGATGCGGCGGCTGTTGGGGTTGGATTTGAGCGTGTCCATGACCTGTTGAATTT
>CAMCNQ010000219.1 GCA_945875955.1 Limnohabitans sp. Rim8
GTTTTGCCGAGACCCCATTTGGCCAAGGTGTATGCCGCCGCCGACGTGTTTGTTTTTCCTTCACGCCACGAAACCTTTGGACTGGTCATGCTCGAAGCCATGGCCTGCGGCACGCCTGTGGCGGCCTACCCGGTCGATGGGCCTTTGCAGGTGCTGTGCGAGGGGGAGGGTCAAGCCCAGGGCGGGGTGTTGTCTGAAAACCTGAATGCGGCAGTGCTGAAGTGCCAATCGGTGTCGCGTCGCCAGGCGCGCGAGCGGGCCGAAGCCTTTGGTTGGCCCAAAACGGTGGCGATGTTTGTTTCGCACCTGGTGCCGGTCAGGGGCTTGCAATAAGCCCATTTGGATTCACATGAATGTCATCAAAACGACATGATTTCTTCTTAGAATGGTCATTCATACATACCAAGCACTGCCATGGCCGATCCAAACACCACGACCGCCGCCTCAGGGAACGGGCACGCCCTGTTGGACCGCGACCTGAGCATACTGGCCTTCAATGAGCGCGTGCTGGACTGGGCCCACAGACCCGAGGTGCCGGTTTTGGAGCGCTTGCGCTACCTGTGCATCGTTTCTTCCAACCTCGACGAGTTTTTTGAGGTGCGTGCAGAGCCCCATGTGATGGGCAGCTTGCAAGGCGTCAGCAACGGCCCCTTCACCGCCCAAAGCTTGGCCGCTGTGGCAGAAAAAGCCAATGCCATGGTCACGCGCCAGTATGCGCTGTACAACGATGTGCTGCTGCCCACTTTGCAGCGTGAGGGCTACCGCATTTTGTCGCACGGCGAGCGCAATGCCGAGCAGCGCCGCTGGGTGCGCAGTTACTTTCAGCGAGAAGTGCAGCCCTTGTTGGTGCCCGTAGGCTTGGACCCGGCCCACCCCTTTCCCCAGGTGGCCAACAAGTCTCTGAATTTCATTGTTCAGCTCTCGGGCAAAGACGCGTTTGGCCGCTCCAACGAAATCGCCATCCTCAAAGTCCCTCGGGTTTTGCAACGCTTGATTCCCTTGCCTGCGCGAATTTGCGATGGCGCTGCCGCCTTTGTCTTGTTGTCCAGCGTGATCCGCGCCCACCTGAGCGAGTTGTTTCCAGGCCGCGAGGTGGGGCAGTTTTCGCAATTTCGGTTGACCCGCCATTCCGATTTGGCGGTGGACGAAGACGACATCGCCAACTTGCGCACGGCGCTGCGCCAAGGGCTGCAGCACCGCCACTACGGGCAGGCGGTTCGGCTTGAGGTGTCGGCCAACTGCGCGCCCAAATTGTCAGAGTTTTTGCGCAAAGAATTTCAGTTGCCCGAAAGCACGGTTTACCGGGTCAATGGCCCGGTCAATTTGGTGCGCTTGATGCAGTTGATCGATCTGGTCAACGCGCCCCGTCTGTTGTTTCCGCCTTATGAGGCCAGCTTTCCCGCGCAAGTGCCGCAGAACGGGTCGATTTTTGCGCGGCTCAAAACCGGCGATGTGGTGATTCACCAGCCGTTTGAGAGCTTCGATGGGGTGCTGGCCTTTTTGCGCGAGGCCGTGACCGACCCCCATGTTCTGGCCATCAAGCAAACCATTTACCGCACCGGCAGCGACCCCGCCTTGATGGGCTTGCTGCGCGAGGCGGTGCGCCAGGGCAAAGAAGTCACGGCCGTGGTGGAGCTCAAAGCCCGCTTTGACGAAGAGGCCAACATCAACTGGGCCGAGCAACTCGAAGCCATTGGCGTGCAGGTGGTCTACGGCATTGTGGGCCTCAAAACCCACGCCAAAATGCTGCTCATCACCCGCCGCGAGGGCCGAGTCTTGCGCCGTTATGGCCATTTGTCGACCGGCAATTACAACCGCCGCACGGCAGCGCTGTACACCGACATCAGTTACCTGACCGCCGACCCGGCCACGACCTTGGACATGGACCATTTGTTTGGCCATTTGGCCAGCCAAAGCCGCTTGCCCAAAATGAAGCGCTTGCTGGTGGCCCCATTTCAGTTGCATTCAGAGATGCTGTCCCGCATCTCGGCCGTGGGTCAGGCCGCGGCCAAAGGTGAATTCGCGCGCATTGTGGTCAAAACCAATGCCTTGACCGATCTGCCCTTGATCGATGCTTTGCTGGCCGCAGGCCAAAAGGGCGCGCAGATTGACCTGATTGTGCGTGGTGCCTGCGCGCTGCCTGCCGGTGTGGCGGGCTTGAGTGAGAACATCCGGGTGCGCTCGGTGATTGGCCGGTTTTTAGAGCATTCGCGGGTGTTTTACTTTTGCGCCGACCAAGACGAGTCGCTGTACCTCTCCAGCGCCGATTGGATGAGCCGCAACATGATGCGCCGCATCGAGGTGGCCTGGCCGGTGCGCGATCCGGTGCTGCGCCAGCGCATTGTCGAAGAGTGCCTGATCGCTTACTTGAAAGACGGCCGCGACGCCTGGGACTTGGCCCCCGATGGGCAATACCACCGCGTGGGCATCACCATGCCTGGCCCTGGTGCCCAAAATGCGCTGATGCAACGCTACAGCGCCTCGCCCAACAAGGAGTGAGACCATGGACTTGATTTTGTGGCGTCATGCCGAAGCCCACGATGCCAAAGAGGGCGAATCGGACCTGGCGCGCGCCTTGACCGACAGGGGCAAAAAACACGCGGTCCGCATGGCCGAGTGGCTGGAGCGGCAACTGCCTGAGGGCGTTCGCATCCTCAGCAGCCCAGCGGTGCGGGCAGAGCAAACCGTCAAAGCCATGCAGCGCAAATACAAAATCCGCGATGCGCTGTCGCCAGGCGCCAGTGTGGATGACTTGATTGAGGCCGCGGGTTGGCCAGACGCCAAATACCCCGTGCTTTTGGTGGGCCACCAGCCCTCATTGGGCCAATTGGCCGCGCGCCTGTTGCACATGGAAGAAGACGCCTGCCCCATCCGCAAAGGCGCTGTTTGGTGGCTGCGCAACCGGCAGCGAGAAGAGGGGCACCAGACCATCATCGTCTCGGTGACTGTGCCCGATCGGATTTGAGCCGGGTTTGAGCGGCCAGACCCGGCCTGAACCGACTTAGGCCGGTCAGACCGTTTCGAGGCGCTGGCTGCTCGGCTTCAGTCTTTGGCGGGGCGACCGGTTTTGACGGTGGGCACGGCCGCCAAGGCTTTTGTGAAGTTGGCGTCGTTCAAGCCTTGAATCAGCCGCAAACCGGCACGGATGATCTCGCTTTTCTTGGCCTCTATGCCCAGTTTCATGGCGCGTGTCTTCGACTCGCCAATCTGGTTGAATTCGGTTTTCGGCAGAGTGAAGCTGTCGCGCACCACTTTGACTTTTTTCTCTTTCGGGGCTTTGCTCTTGTCCGCCAGCACAGCGGGGTTTTCGGGTTTGGCAGCAGCGGCTTTGCGCGATGCCGCTTGGACCGTTTTGGACTCGGCAGCTTTTACCGCAGTGGTTTTTGGGGCAATGCTTTTGGGCCCAGCGGTTTTGGGGGCTGCGGTTCGCGCTTTTGCTGACTTCTTTGCGGGGGCTGCTTTGGCCGTTGGCTTTGGGGCTGCAGCTTTTGCAGGGGCCTTTGTGCGTGTGGCGGTTTTGGCCGGTGTCTTGGCTGGTGCTTTTGCCGGGGAATTGGCCGGGGAATTGGTCGTGGAATTCGCCGGTGCTTTGGCTGCAGGGGCTGTGTTTGCGGGTTGGGTGGTCATGGTGCTGTCCTTAGAAATTAACGGTGCATACAGTTTATACCGTTTAATTTCAAAACACAACGGTGCGCGCAGCGGAACGAACCAGGGGCAGGGCGCAAAGTATTGCGTTGCAGCAAAAAAAGTGTTGGGCTGGGCCTCATCGTGCCTCGGCGTGCCTCAATGCGTTTGGATTTGCAAATCCCAGCCCGTCTTTTGCCAAGCCAAGGCCTCTTCTTTGAGCAAATGGGCCGATTGCGGCCATTTGTCTGCCCATGCGCTGGCCATGCCGACTTGGGCACTGTGGCCGGTGGCGTCCAAGTTGATGCGAATCGACTGGACATCGGGGTCGCGCCTTGCGTGGCACAAAATCACCGCCAAGCGCAAGGCCATGAGCAACTGCACAAACATGGGGTCTGCCAACTCGTTTTCGAGCTTGCGCAACTTGCCGCGGTGGCCCAACACCAAGTGGCTCAAGCGGTGCAATTCGTCCAGGGTAAAGCCCGGCAGATCGGTGTTGTCCAAGATGTAAGCGCCATGCTTGTGGTAGTCGCTGTGCGAAATGTGCATGCCAATTTCGTGCAACTGACTGGCCCAATTGAGTTTTCTCAAAAACCGCGCAGCGCTTTCTTTGGGCAAGCCCGTCAAAGTGGGGGCCAGCAAGCTTTGGGCCGTTTGCGACACCCGCTGGGCTTGAGCCAAATCGGCACCAAAGCGGCGGTTGAGCCACATCACCATGGTCGAGCGCACGTCCTGTGAGCTGTCACGGTCAATCAGGTCATACAGAGCACCATGGCGCAAAGCCCCTTGGGCCGCATGCATTTCATCGATTTGCAGCAGGTCGAACAAGGCGCGCAAAACCGACAAGCCGCCACCAATCACGGGTCTGCGGTCTTCTTTGATGTTCTCCAGGCGCAGGTTGTCCATGCGCTGGGCCTTGATCAGTTTTTCCTTGAGCCAATCCAGGCCCTCGCGGGTGACCAAGCCTTGCGGCCAACCCGCTTGGCCCAACACATCGCAGACAGCGCCCACCGTGCCTGACGAGCCGTAACAGATGTCCCAATGGTTGCGGTTGTAGGGGATTTGGGCTTCATCCAAGACGGCTTTGGCGGCAATTTCAGCCGCTTTGAAATTGGCGTTGCTCCAAACGCCATCGGCGAAATATTTCATGGACCAGGCCACACTGCCCACCCGGTAGGACTCCATGGTGGAGGGGGTTTCGTTTTGACCCAAGATCAGCTCGGTCGAGCGGCCGCCAATGTCAATCACCAAGCGCCGCTCTGGCGATTGCGGCAGCAAATGCGACACGCCCAGGTAAATCAGGCGGGCTTCTTCGCGCCCGGCGATGACCTCAATGGGGAAGCCCAAAATGCGTTTGGCTTTGCTCAAAAAGACGTCGCGGTTGCGCGCCTCGCGCAGGGTTTGGGTGGCCACAGCGCGCACTTGTTCGGCACTGAAATCGGCAATGCGTTCGCGAAATCGCGCCAAGCAGTCCCAGCCCCTTTGCATGGCCTCTTGGCTCAGGTTGCGTTCTGCATCGAGGCCATTGCCTTGGCGAACGGTTTCCTTGATGTATTCGACCCTGCGCAATTGTCCCGCTTCGAGTTGGCCAATTTCCAGGCGGAAACTGTTGGAGCCCAAGTCAATGGCGGCGAAAAGAGATTGGGTTTGCATGCAGTGGGACCAGCGGTGACCGAAAAAAGCAGATTATGTGACGGAAGTGTGAAAATTTAATGACGGTCGAAATGCTTTTGGTCTTCGGGTGCTTGCACGCCGGCATCTGACTTATTTGCAAAACACGTTTTGAAGGTTCATCTTTCAACGATTCAGGATTTGAACA
>CAMCNQ010000220.1 GCA_945875955.1 Limnohabitans sp. Rim8
ACGCGGGGCCTCAGACCGTCGTTTAACCGAAGCGCAACGCCAGCGGGCCCCTGTGCAGGCCCAGAAATCTTCTGTGAAGAAAACCGCAGCCAAGAAAAAAGGCCCGCGCAGCACCAAACCTCGCCGTTGAGGCCATGCCCGACAAGGCCGCGTCTGCCCGGCGCGGCCCTGTCAGGTGGGCCTGGTCTTCAAAACAAACTTCGAGCCAGGCGGCTTGCCGTCAGGGCCTGGTCTTGCGGCCAAACGTCGGCCGCATGCCCGTGCTGCGAGACGGCCGCACAAGCCGCTTCAAAGGCCCCCAGCCCTTGAGCCATGCGGGCACCGATCAAGCCGGCCAGCACATCCCCGGTTCCGCCAATCGCCAGCAGGCCATTGCCCGAGGGGTTGATGCGTGGTGTTTGGCCAGGCGCTGCGATGACGGTGCCTGAGCCCTTCAGGACCACGGTGCAGTCAAACAGCGCCACCAAGGCCTGCGCCGCTCCAAGCCGGTCGTTTTGCACTTGCCGGGTGCTGGTGTTCAAAAGCCTGGCCGCTTCCAAGGGATGGGGCGTGATGACGCTGGCTTGCTGGGCTGCGCGCTGCTTCAACCCTTGTTGCAAGGCCGGGTCAAGGGCAAGCGCGTTCAGGCCATCGGCGTCCAGCACCAGTTGCGCACTGCGCCGCAAAATCTCGCTCAGCAAGGGCCGCACGGCCTGCCCACCGCCGCAGCCGCACACCACATGCAAGTCTTCCAGCGCCAAGCTGTGCCATTGTCTTTGCATCAAATCGGGTAAAACCGCATCAGATGCATGCCCTGAGAGCAAACACAAGATGACTCGTCCCGGGCCCGCGTGCAAAGCGGCGGTGGCCGCCAAAACGGCGGCACCGACCATGCCCGTGCCATGCAAGGCCATGGGCTCGCCCCCCACGATGGCCACGTCGCCAAAACTGCCTTTGTGGCTGGCATGGTTTTTGGAGGGTGAGGGGTGCAAGGGGTTCAATCGCGCTTGTTCGGGAATGTGACGGGCCAGCCCCTCACTGCCTAAACTGGCCAGCCAAATTTGACCGCAGGCATCGCGCCCATGCCCCATGAACAGGCCCGGTTTAGCCGCGACAAAGCTGAGGGTGTGGTCAGCCCGAACCACCGATGGCGGCCCTTTGGATTGCTTTTCGTCAGACAGTGTTTGGCCCGATTCGGGGTTTAAACCGGTGGGCAAATCGATGGCCAAGACTTGGGCTGCACAACGGTTGAGGGCGTGCACCGCCTCAAGCATGGGGCCGTGTAAGGGGCGTGTTGCACCGATGCCCAGCAAGGCATCGATGGCCAAGTGTTGCGAGTGCATGCCGGCAATCCATGCGCTGGGCAGGCCGTCTGAAAAGGGCACGCCAGCGGACATGGCCCGCTGCCAAGCCAAGAAGGCCTCTTTGGGCAGTGCCGAGGCTTCACCCATCAGGCTCACCATCACCGACTTGCCCCATTGGTGCAAGTGCGTGGCGGCCTCTAGACCATCGCCCCCGTTGTGGCCCGGTCCTGCCGCCACCCAAATGCGCTGGGCGTGGGGCGCCACAGCGCAAGCCAGTTGTGCCGCGGCCAAGCCCGCTTGCTGCATCAGGCTGCTGGGGCTGTGTTTTTGCGCCAGCGTTTCCAATCGCCGAATACTGGCGTTGTCGTAAAGGGGCCAATCGGCCGTGGTGGACAGGCGTTGCATGCCCATCAATGCGTTTGCAAAACCGGCTCCAGCAAAAGTGCCAATTGCAAAAGGGTGTCGTCGTGCATGGCCGCGTGCCAGGCCATCAAGCCGACCGGCAATTCTCCAGGGGCGTGGCATGGAAGTGAAATGGCACAGCCGTCAAGGGTGTTGACGGCGCTGGGGTTACGCAACAACAAGGCGTTGACGCGGAAAAATTCGGCATCGCGCTCTTGGCCAGGGGCCAGCGCGGTGATGGTGGGGGCGGTGATGGGGGTTGTGGGCGAGAGCACGGCATCAAAACGCTGAAGCTGCTGTTCCATGCGCCTTATCCACCGTGGGCGTTCAGCCTGCAACTGGATGTATTCATGGGCGCCCATTTGGGCACCCCGTTGGATGCGCTGGGCCACCCTGGGGTCGTACAGTTCGCCGCTTTGCGCCAGCAGTTTGTGGTGCCAGGCATAACTTTCGGCCGGGCTGAAGCCGCCTGTGCCCATCATGGGCCCCATCTCCAACAGGGGTGTCAGTGCAATTTCCTCAATTTGCGCACCCGCGTCGCGCAACTGCTTCAAGCTGCGCTCAAACGCCCGCGCAACTGTGGGGTCAAGGCCATCCAGCATCAGCTGCGTTGCAACCGCCAAGCGGTATTGTGAAAGCGGTTTGTAGGCTTTGGGAACGGCTCTTTGCGACAAAATCTCGTGGGCCAAAATCGCATCCCGAACGCTGCGGGTCATGGCGCAGACGGTGTCCAGCGTGGTGGAAAGGGGCAGGGCGCCTTGGGTGGGCACACGGCGCGCGGTGTTTTTGAATCCAACAATGCCGTTGAAGGCCGCCGGAATCCGAATGGAGCCGCCGGTGTCGGAGCCCAAGCCGATGAAGGCGGCACCTGTGGCGACCGAAACCGCTGCGCCAGAGCTGGAGCCTCCGGGCACGTGCGCGGCCTTGCTTTGGCCCGCAGGGCTGTCGGCGAGTGCATCCCACGCGGCTGGCGTGCCGTGGTGGGGGTTGATGCCCACGCCCGAAAAGGCAAACTCAACCATGTTGGTTCGGCCAATGAGACCCGCTCCTGCCGCACGCAGGCGGGCGATGGCTGTGGCGTCTTCGGCGGCCGGGGCTTGGTTTTGCAAGACCTGCGAGCCGGCGGTGGTGATTTGGCCCTGCACATCAAACAGGTCTTTCACCGACACGGCCAAGCCCGCCAAGGGGTGCTTTTTTCCCGCCGTTTGGGCTGCGGTGTTTCGCAGGTCTGCCTCGGACAGTTGCAGGAAAACATGCTGGCACGCCGCACTTTTTGCCACATCCAGACAATTTTCAGCCACAGCCAAAGCACTTGTCTGGCATTCAAGAATCGCTTGCCGGGTGGCAATCAGGTCGGCTTTCATGGGGTGTGCGGGCCTTTCAGGCCAAGTCGGGATGCTATAATCCTAAGGCTTTGCACGGCCTAGTTGCTGTCTTTTGGGTGTCATGTCCAAATACAGTGATGCAGGTCAACAAGGCACATCCGCAAACCAGTCTCATCAAGGTGTCGCGCTTGTTGAAACAACAAGCGCGATGAGTGGATTGGATTTAAGACTCAACCTTTGGAGTATTCATTATGTCCGTTACCATGCGCGAAATGCTGGAAGCCGGTGTCCACTTCGGCCACCAAACCCGCTTCTGGAACCCCAAGATGGCCCCTTTCATCTTCGGCCACCGCAACAAGATCCACATCATCAATTTGGAAAAATCGCTGCCGATGTTCCAGGATGCGATTAAATTTGCCAAGCAGTTGTCTGCCAACCGTGGCACCATTTTGATGGTGGGCACCAAGCGCCAAGCCCGCGATTTGGTGGCTTTAGAAGCCCAACGTGCGGGCGTGCCTTTCGTTGACCAACGTTGGTTGGGTGGCATGTTGACCAACTTCAAAACGGTCAAAACCTCGATCAAGCGCCTCAAGGACATGAAGGCCCAGCAAGAAGTTGGCCTTGACAGCCTGAGCAAGAAAGAACAGTTGATGTTCAAGCGCGAGATGGAAAAACTCGAAAAAGACATCGGTGGCATCCAAGACATGGCCGCCTTGCCTGACGCGATCTTCGTGATCGATGTCGGTTACCACAAAATTGCCATCTCAGAAGCCAAAAAATTGGGCATTCCTTTGATCGGCGTGGTCGACTCCAACCACTCGCCAGAAGGCATTGATTACATCATCCCCGGCAACGACGACTCGGCCAAGGCCGTGGCTTTGTACGCCCGTGGCATTGCCGACGCCATCATCGAAGGCCGCGCCAATGCGGTCAACGACGTGATCAAAGCGGTCACTGAAGGCGCTGACGAATTTGTTGAAGAAGCCGACGCTTCTGCCTGAGCCCCCTGGACTCGATGAAAGGGGCTTCTTGGCCCCTTTTTTTTAATTTGACTTTTAGACTGAAGACGGAGAAATCAAATGGCTGTAATTACCGCAAGCATGGTCGCTGAACTGCGTGCAAAAACCGATGCCCCCATGATGGAGTGCAAAAAAGCATTGACCGAAGCAGAAGGCGACATGGTCAAAGCCGAAGAGTTGCTGCGTGTCAAATTGGGAACCAAAGCAGGCAAAGCGGCTTCGCGCGTGACCGCCGAAGGCGTGGTGACCAGTTTTGTCAATGGCACCACGGGCGCCATGATCGAGGTCAACTGCGAAACCGACTTCGTGACCAAAAACGACAGTTTCTTGGCCTTGGCCAATGCCGCCGCCCAATTGGTGGCCGAGCACAACCCCGCCGACCTCGCCGCGTTGGCTGAACTGCCGTACAGCCAAGACAGTTTTGGCCCGACTTTGGAAGAAGTGCGCAAGGGTTTGATTGGCAAAATTGGTGAAAACATGAGCTTTCGCCGCTTCAAGCGCGCTGCCGGTGGTGCCAAGCTGGCCAATTACCTGCACGGCACGCGTATCGGTGTGTTGGTCGAGTTTGAAGGCGATGAGACCGCAGCCAAAGATGTGGCCATGCACGTGGCGGCAATGAAGCCCGTGTCCTTGACCAGTGCCGAAGTGCCCGCAGACCTGATCGAAAAAGAGCGCTCGGTGGCGGCGGCCAAGGCTGCCGAATCGGGCAAACCAGCCGACATTGTGACCAAAATGGTCGAAGGCTCTGTTCAAAAATACCTGAAAGAAGTGTCTTTGTTCAACCAGTCGTTTGTCAAGAATGACAAGCAAACCGTGGAACAAATGCTCAAAGCAACGGGCACCACGGTAAAGGCTTTCACTTTGTATGTTGTGGGCGAAGGCATCGAGAAAAAGGTTGATGACTGTGCCGCTGAAGTGGCGGCTCAAGTGGCCGCTGCACAAGGTGCTGCTTGAACCAACTTGACGCTTGAGTTGCCAACCCCATTGTCCACATTCATCATTCAGGAGCCCCTCATGAGTTCAGCCAAGCCAGCCTACAAGCGCATTTTGCTCAAGCTGTCGGGTGAGGCTTTGATGGGGGACGATGCATTTGGCATCAACAGGGCCACCATTGTGCGCATGGCTGAGGAAATTGCCGAGATCACGCGTTTGGGTGTTCAAGTGGCGGTGGTCATCGGCGGCGGCAACATTTTCCGGGGTGTCGCAGGGGGGGCGGTGGGCATGGACCGCGCCACGGCCGATTACATGGGCATGTTGGCCACGGTCATGAACTCTTTGGCGTTGGCCGATGCATTGGACAAGGCCGGTTTGACGGCGCGCGTGATGTCGGCCATTGGCATTGACCAAGTGGTT
>CAMCNQ010000221.1 GCA_945875955.1 Limnohabitans sp. Rim8
GCGGTCGCCGCCGCGGTTGACACCACGGGGGGCGTCAAAACGGCCGGCTTCTTTGCGCTGCTCAGCGCGGGGCTCGGCGCGCTGCTCAAAGCGGGGCTGATCGTCGCGGAAATTGCCACGCGGTGCGCGGTTGTCAAAGCCACCATCGCGGGCAGCAAAGTCGCGGCCACCAGAACCACCACCGCCAGTGCGGCCACGGAAACCACCGCCTGCGTTGGCGTAGTTGCGCTCACCACCGAAGCGGTCGCCTCCACGGCCCATGGGCTTGCGGGCCTCGGGCATGCGGGCTTTGGGCTCCATGCCGGGAATCACCTCGGCCTTGAAAGGCTGGCGTGTGTAGGATTCGATGTCACCGATTTTGCGGCGGTCGCGCACTTCGGCAAAGGTGACGGCCAAACCATCGCGGCCGGCCCGGCCAGTGCGGCCAATGCGGTGGGTATAGTCTTCGGCCTTCATGGGCAAGCCGAAGTTGAACACGTGCGTGACGGTGGGCACGTCAAGGCCACGGGCCGCCACATCGGTGGCCACCAAGATCTGAACTTGGCCGTTGCGCAGCGCCATCAAGCGGCGGTTGCGCATGCCCTGGCTCAAAGCGCCATGCAAGGCGACGGCAGAAAAACCGTCTTGTTGCAAGTCGGTGGCCAAGCCATCGCACTCGATTTGGGTGCTGGCAAAGACAATGGCCTGGTCAATCGTGGCGTCGCGCAGCCAATGGTCGAGCAACTGGCGCTTGTGTTGGGCGTTGTCGGCCCAAAACAGCACTTGCTTGATGTTGTTGTGTTTTTCTTGCGGGTTGTCGATTTGGATTTTCTGGACCGAAGAGCCGCCGTCGTGCATCACGCGCATGGCCAATTGCTGAATGCGTGGCGCAAATGTGGCGCTGAACATCATGGTCTGGCGGCGCTGGCTGGTCATGTCGTTGATGTCGGCCAGGTCGTCGGAGAAGCCCAGGTCCAACATGCGGTCGGCCTCGTCGACCACCAAAAACTGCACTTTGTCCAATTTGATTTGCATCGAGCGCTGCAGATCCAGCAAGCGGCCGGGGGTGGCCACCACCAGGTTGGCATTTTGCAGCTTGGCAATTTGCAACTGGTAAGGAATGCCGCCGACCACGTTGGCCACGCGCAGGCCACGGGTGTGCTTGACCAACTCAATGGCGTCTTGCGCCACTTGCTGAGCCAGCTCGCGGGTAGGGCAAACAATCAGCGCGCCAGGCGCGGGGGCTTTGAAGTTGCGTGGGTTGGTGGGGTCTTTGCGCTTGCTGCGCTTGGGCGCAGGTTCGCCTTTGGCCGCAGCTTCGGCACAAGCGGCTTCAAACTCGGCGCGCTCGGTCTCTTCTTGCTCGGCCATTTGGGCGATCAAGGTGTGCAAAACCGGCAGCAAGAAAGCCGCAGTTTTGCCGCTGCCGGTTTGGCTGGAGACCATCAGATCGCTGTAGCCATTGGACTTGCCGTCTTTGGCGCCGCCGGATGTGGGCAATGCCAAGGGGATGGTGCGCAGTTGCACGGCGGTGGGTTGGGTGTAACCCAGATCGGCCACGGCTTGCACGAGTTCAGGGGCCAAGCCCAGCGCAACGAAGCCATTGGGTGCCGGGGCTAGGTCTTGCTCGGCAGCGGCTTCGGCTGGAGCTTGCACATGCATGGGGGCATGGGCTGCAGTGTCGGTGGAGATGGAAATGTTTTCAGCAGGCGACAAGTCGTCCTGCACTGTGTTCAAAGTGTCGGTCATGTGTATAAAAAAACTCGCACGGAACAACGGCCACAAGGATGGGCCGCAGGCACCGCAAGGTTGAAAAAACATCAACCATCAAACGGTGCTCGCGAGTGGCGCTTGGCAATGAGCCTGGCCGCTGTGAGTGACCCTATCGTTGGGTCAAGGCATGAAGGGAGATGTGAGAAACGCTGCAAACTGTGCAGCGAGACACGCATTATGGCATGGATTTGGAAAAAGCTCTAGGGTTTTCCCTGAAATTAACTTTGGATGAAATGTTCTCGGTAGTGCAGCAATTCGTCTATGGACTCGTGAACGTCGGCCAGTGCCGTGTGTTTTTGTTGTTTTTTGAAACTCGAATAGACCTCGGGTTTCCAGCGGCGCGAGAGCTCTTTGAGGGTGCTGACATCCAGGTTTCGATAGTGAAAAAACGCTTCCAATTTGGGCATGTATTTCACCAAAAACCGGCGATCCTGGCTGATGGTGTTGCCGCACAAAGGCGATGCGTTGGCGGGGACATAGGCTTTCAAAAAAGCGATGATTTGGGCTTGCGCTTGGTCTTCGCTGATGGACGAGGCTTTGACTTTGTCAATCAGGCCACTCTTGCCGTGCGTGCCTTTGTTCCAGGCGTCCATGTTGGCCAACAGCGCATCGCTTTGGTGGATCACCAACACAGGGCCTTCGATGCGAGGGGTCAGCTGGGGGCCGGTCACGATGACGGCGATTTCCAGCAAACGTTCTTTTTCGGGGTCAAGCCCGGTCATTTCGCAGTCGATCCAAACCAGATTGAGGTCCGATTTGGGCAATTCGGGCGCCACAGGCGCAGGGGTGGGGGAGGTGGCTTCAGGCATGCTGACATTGTCGCCGATGACCGCTGCGCATGGCCGTGGTTGAAACTGCTCTACACTTTGCGACCATGAACGCTTCACTCACTTTGACATTGACCCTGGTAGCGGCTTTGCTGGCGCATGTGGCGCTGAAGTTTTGGCTGAATGCTCGCCAAGTTCGGCACGTGGCGCAGAACCGATCGCATGTTCCGCCCAACCATGCCCAAGCCGTGAGCTTGGCGGACCATCAAAAGGCGGCCGATTACACCTTGGCCAAGGCCCGCTTGGCGCAAATCGACATTGCGCTGGATGCAGCCGTGTTGTTGGGCTGGACGCTGCTTGGCGGTTTGGATGCCCTGAACCAGGTTTTGCTGGCATGGATGGGGCCTGGCATGGGCCAAGAAATCGCCTTGGTGCTGGGCTTTGTTTTGGTGGGTGGATTGATTGGTTTGCCACTGTCCTTGATGCAAACCTTTGGAGTTGAGCAAAAATTTGGCTTTAACAAAACCACCCCTTCGCTGTGGCTGGCCGACATGGCCAAGGGCCTGGTGCTGGGCTTGGCCCTGGGATTGCCCTTGCTGTGGATGGTGCTGTGGCTCATGCATGTGGGCGGCACGCTGTGGTGGCTTTGGGCTTGGGGGGCCTTGGTGGTGTGGCAGTTGTTTTTGATGGCCATTGCGCCGAATGTGATCATGCCGCTGTTCAACAAATTCACCCCATTGGAAGATGCCTCTTTGAAAGAGCGGGTGCAAGCCTTGATGCAGCGCTCGGGCTTTACCGCCAAGGGTTTCTTTGTCATGGATGGCAGCCGCCGTTCGGCCCACTCGAATGCTTTTTTTACAGGTTTTGGTGCCAGCAAACGGGTGGTGTTTTTCGACACCTTGCTCAAGCAACTGAGCCCGGCCGAAATGGAGGCGGTGTTGGCCCATGAATTGGGCCATTTCAAGCACAAACACATCCTCAAAATGATGGCCACCAGTTTCAGCCTGACTTTGGTGGGCTTGGCGCTTTTGGGTTGGTTGGCGCAGCAGGTCTGGTTCTACACGGGGCTGGGCGTGATACCCAGCCTGACGGACAGCAACAATGCCCTGGCGCTGGTGTTGTTCATGCTGGTGACACCGGTTTTCACCCTGTTTTTGGCCCCCATTTCATCTTGGCGTTCACGCCAGCAAGAGTTTGAGGCAGACGCTTATGCCGCTTCGCAAACGCCGTCGCAGCATTTGGCCTCGGCCTTGCTGAAGCTCTATCAAGACAATGCTTCAACCCTCACGCCCGACCCTTTGTATGTGAAGTTTTATTACTCTCACCCCCCAGCGAGTGAACGCCTGGCCAGGATGCAAAGCGCATGAGCGCGCCAGACATGCGCGCCCTCAAACCCACCGAAGTGGTCATGGCGCTCAGCCAAGCGCCGGGCTGGGCGCTGTTTGGCGATGGGCCAGAAATCGCCATCGAAAAGCCCTTTGCATTTGACCAGCACAGCCACGCCATGCTGTTCGTCAACAGCGTGGGGTGGTTGTCGGAAAAACTCAACCACCACCCTGAGTTGGTGCTGAACCACCGCCACTGCCTTGTGCGGTGGCGAACCCACAGCGTGCGGGGCCTGAGCCCACTCGACTTCGACGCAGCCCAGCAAACAGACGCCTTGTTCGCGGCATGATGCTGCATGCGTAAACCCCATCAAACGGTGATCAGCCCAGCAGGTGCGGGCGATCTGTCAGCTGGCCTGGTGGTGGCCACTTACGGAAGACACTGCATGGTGGAGACGCCGCAAGGGCGTCGTTTGATTTGCCACCCGCGTGGCAAAAAAAACCAAGTGGTGGTGGGCGACCAGGTGCTGTGGCAAGTTGCCGGAGACGAAGGCAGCATCGAAAAGCTGCAGGAGCGGCGAAACCTTTTTTACCGCCAGGACGAAATCCGCACCAAATCGTTTGCGGCCAATCTGGACCGTGTACTGATCTTGATCGCGGCAGACCCCGAGTACTCTGAAAGCCAGCTGTCACGCGCCTTGGTGGCGGCCGAGGCCGAGCGCATTGTGCCCATCATCGCGCTCAACAAAAGCGATTTGACCCAGGCCTTCGCCCAAGCTTGGGCGCGCCTGGCCCCTTACCGCGACATGGGCTACCAGGTGCTGCCCATCAGCCTGAGTCCCCGCAGTGCGGTGGCCGACGACGGCGTGGCGGCGCTGTGCCTTCACCTGCAAGGCCTGACCACGCTGGTGCTGGGCCCCTCGGGCAGCGGCAAAAGCACCTTGATCAACCGCCTGGTGCCCGATGCCCAAGTCGAGACCGGTGAAATATCGCTGGCGCTCAATTCTGGAAAACACACCACCACCAGCACCCGCTGGTATTGGGTGCCTGCGCTCGATGAGCGGCCTGGCGCAAACCTGGCCAGAACCGCCTTGATCGATTCACCGGGGTTTCAGGAGTTCGGTTTGCACCACATCGAGCCGACCCGATTGGCCGATTGCATGCCCGATTTGCGCGCCCATGTGGGCGGCTGCAGGTTTTACAACTGCATGCATTTGCATGAGCCCGGTTGTGCGGTTTTGGCCCAGGTTGAAAATGAGCACCAAACCGGCAGCATCAGCATGCGACGGCACCGCATTTACGCCCAACTGTTTGAAGAACTGAGCCAGCAACGTTGGTAGTTGCCTGACCGCTTGACCGGCTTGCTTGGACTTTCCGTTTGACAGACTGGCTTTAACCCACCAAATTGGCCATGGTCAGCAAGGCCACCAAGAGCAGCCACATGATCACCGTGCGCCAGACCAAGCCCACCACTTGGGCAAAATGCGCCACTTCAG
>CAMCNQ010000222.1 GCA_945875955.1 Limnohabitans sp. Rim8
CAGGGCCTGAGACAAGGCCGCATTGCGGGCCCGCAGGTGGCGGGTTTGCTCGTTGACCAGTTGCTCCATGTGCAACACTTGCCCGGCCAAGGTGGCCAGCACCTTCAGCACAGCCAGGTCGTCGTTCAAATGGCGCTGGCGGCTGCGAATGCGGTGGCAGCCCAGCACACCCACCGTGGTATTGCCCAGGGTGATGGGCAAGGCCAGGTAGGCCACCGTTTCGGCAGGAAACTGCTCTGCGGCCACTGAGCGGAACAAAAACAAGGGCTCGTGGGCAATGTCCTGAACAATCGCGGGCAATCCGCTTTGCAGCGCCCGTCCCGTGATGCCTTCGCCCTCGGCATACACCCCCCGGCGCATCTCCATGCCGGTTAGACCATAGGCGTGGCGGATCGAAGCGGTGGCCGGGCCCAGGGCGGTGCCCACAGCCGGTGTGTCGCGCAGCACAATACGCCCCCGGTTCAGGCCCAGCAACTCGCTCATCAAATGCAGCATCTCCCGCAACACCTCGTCCGAGGCCAGGCTGCGACCCACCCATTTCATGACCTCGCGCATGAGCAAGAGTTCTTGCTCGCGCCAATGGGCCTCGGAAGGTGTGGGGTCTGGAATGGTGGTGGTGCGCATGCTTTTGGGGCAAGCAAACTTTGGACCATGTTGAGGGCGGTCTGGCCATTTGACGACCTGATGGTCGGGATGGAGACCTCACCCGGTTAAAATCCAAACACCCCCCAAGGAGCGTTGCAGCCCGCCGCCTTTCAAGCGCAGCAGGTCAGGCTTGGGGTCGTTCAATGTCTGAATGATCTTGCACAACGACGCTCACCTGTTATTCCAAGGTGAGCCCGTGTCTGTTGTCGCGTCTAAATCCGTTTCTGTGCCCCCGATGAAGCTGTCCGGTCTGGAGCCCGTCTCCATCGGCAGCGCTTCGCTGTTTGTCAACGTGGGCGAGCGCACCAACGTTACCGGCTCCAAGGCTTTTGCACGCATGATCTTGAACGGCGAGTACGAGCAGGCCTTGGCCGTGGCGCGTCAGCAGGTGGAAAACGGCGCGCAAATCATCGACGTGAACATGGACGAGGCCATGCTCGACAGCCAAGCGGCCATGGTGCGCTTTTTGAACCTGATGGCCGGTGAACCCGACATCGCCCGTGTGCCGGTGATGGTGGATTCGTCCAAATGGTCGGTGATCGAAGCCGGTTTGCGCTGCATCCAGGGCAAGGGCATTGTCAACTCGATCAGCATGAAAGAGGGCCTGCAGGAATTCAAGCGCCAAGCCACCTTGGTCAAGCGCTACGGTGCGGCCGCCGTGGTCATGGCATTTGACGAAAAAGGCCAGGCCGATACCTACGCACGCAAGATCGAGATTTGCGAGCGCGCTTACCGCGTGCTGGTCGATGAGGTGGGCTTCCCGCCGGAAGACATCATTTTTGACCCGAACATTTTTGCGATTGCCACCGGCATCGAAGAACATGACAACTACGCGGTGGACTTCATCGAAGCCACGCGCTGGATCAAGGCCAATCTGCCCGGCGCCAAGGTCAGCGGCGGCGTGTCCAACGTGTCCTTCAGTTTCCGCGGCAACGACCCGGTGCGTGAGGCCATCCACACCGTCTTCCTGTACCACGCCATCCAGGCGGGCATGGACATGGGCATCGTCAACGCCGGCATGATGGGCGTGTACGACGACCTGGAGCCCACCCTGCGCGAGCGTGTCGAAGACGTGGTGCTCAACCGGGTGCCGCAATACAAAGACGGCGAGCCGCATTTGACGCCGGGCGAGCGTTTGATCGAAGTGGCCGACAGCGCCAAAGGCGCGGCCAAAGACGAGAGCGCCAAACTGGCTTGGCGCGGTACACCCGATGCCCCTGTTCGCGTGGCGCAGCGCTTGTCACATTCTTTGGTGCACGGCATCACCGACTTCATCAACGACGACACCGAAGAGGCTTACCAAGAGATTTTGGCCAAGGGTGGTCGCCCGTTGCACGTGATCGAAGGTCCGCTGATGGACGGCATGAACGTGGTCGGCGATTTGTTCGGTCAAGGCAAGATGTTTTTGCCGCAGGTGGTCAAAAGCGCCCGCGTCATGAAGCAGGCTGTGGCGCATTTGTTGCCTTACATCGAGGCCGAAAAACTCGCACAAGAAGCGGCCGGCGAAGACGTGAAAGCCAAGGGCAAGATCGTGATCGCCACCGTCAAGGGCGATGTGCACGACATCGGCAAAAACATCGTCACCGTGGTTTTGCAGTGCAACAACTTTGAAGTGGTCAACATGGGCGTGATGGTGCCCTGCCATGACATTCTCGCCAAAGCCAAAGCAGAAAACGCCGACATCATCGGCCTGTCGGGCCTGATCACGCCCAGCCTGGAAGAGATGCAGTACGTGGCGGCCGAGATGGAAAAAGACGCGTACTTCCGGGAGCGCCAGATGCCCCTTTTGATCGGCGGCGCCACCTGCAGCCGCGTGCACACCGCCGTCAAAATTGCACCGCATTACAGCGGCCCGGTGGTCTATGTGCCCGACGCTTCGCGCAGCGTGGGCGTGGCGCAGGGCTTGTTGTCTGAACAAGCGGCCCAGTTCATCGCCGACTTGAACACCGATTACGCCAAGGTGCGTGAGTTGCACGCCAACAAAAAGCAAACGCCCATGTGGACGCTGGCGCAAGCCCGCGCCAACAAAACGCCGATCGACTGGTCGCAAGGCGTGCCCGCTACGCCCAAGTTCATCGGCCGGCGCGTGTTCAAAAACTACGATCTGGCCGAGATCGCCCAATACATCGATTGGGGTCCTTTCTTCCAGACCTGGGATTTGGCCGGGCCTTTTCCCGCCATCTTGGACGACGAGGTGGTGGGCGAGCAGGCGCGCAAAGTGTATGCCGATGGGCAGGCCATGCTGCAAAAAATCATCGACGGGCGCTGGGTCACGGCCAACGCGGTGCTGGGCCTGTACCCTGCCAACAGCGTGAATGACGACGACATCACGCTCTACACCGATGCTTCGCGCAGTCAGGTGGCCATGACCTGGCGCGGCCTGCGGCAACAGACCGAAAAGCAGCGCATAGACGGTGTGATGCGCCCTAGCCGCTGCCTGGCCGACTTTGTGGCGCCGCAAGGCACGGCCCCAGACCATGTGGGCGTTTTCGCCGTCACCGCAGGCATTGGCGCGGACAAGCGGGCAGCCGCTTTTGAAGCCGCACACGACGACTACAGCGCCATCTTGCTCAAGTCGCTGGCCGACCGCTTGGCCGAAGCACTGGCCGAATGCCTGCACAAAAAAGTGCGCACCGACTTGTGGGGCTACGCCGCAGGCGAGGCGCTCAGCAGCGACGATCTGATCGCCGAAAAGTACCAAGGCATTCGCCCTGCCCCGGGCTACCCGGCCTGCCCGGACCACAGCGCCAAACAAGCCATGTTCGACTTGCTGCAGTGCCAAGACATTGGCATGGGCCTGACCGAAAGCATGGCCATGACGCCTGCAGCGAGTGTGAGTGGTTTTTACATCGCCCACCCCGAGGCACAGTACTTCAGCGTGGGCAAGGTGGCAGACGACCAGCTGCAAGACCTGGCCGCACGCAGCGGTGTACAGGTCAAGGACTTGCAGCGCTT
The DNA here is from genome assembly GCA_945875955.1 of Limnohabitans sp. Rim8. Taxonomy (GTDB): domain Bacteria; phylum Pseudomonadota; class Gammaproteobacteria; order Burkholderiales; family Burkholderiaceae_C; genus Limnohabitans_A. The sequence continues at coordinate 3,601 of CAMCNQ010000222.1, forward strand.
GCTGGCCCCCAACCTCTGAGCCTAAATCCGGCAGTTGGGCAAGGCCGAGGGGCAGACCTGCGGCCGTGCAGCGCTTCGCCCATGAGGTGAAGACCGTCATGGGCGCAAGTGTTTGATTCTTGAAGGGTTTGAAGCGCAAGCAAGCGGCCAACTGCCGGGTTTAGGCTGAGTGCCCCAGTTGCGCGCCGATGCCCGCGACAGTCTTCTCGCTGTGGGTCCATGCCACTGCTAAAAAGAAGGCCGCGCTGACCGTCTATGAAAGCCCAGGTCTTAAGCGTTGCCGCTGCCCTGCTGGGGCTGGCCAGAACCGGCCAAGCCCCATGCAGCAGTCATAAGCTCGGCTTGAGCCACAGCCCCTGGGTCGCCTTAAACGACGAACACATTCCATGCTGTCAGCAGCGTTCCTGCGGTCAGTTGAGCGATCTGCACGGCAGCGCTCGCCCCAGTGCCGTCGGCGTCATAGTACAAAGCACCGCTGGTGTTGTTGTAGATGACACGGTCGGTCTCATCATGGCTGGCTTTGACGCCATTACCGCTCCAGAAGGCATCTGCGCTCAATGTGCCTGTTTCGCTGCCAAGCCCTGACATCACTGACTTGGCGAGCCATATCAAATCATCGATCACGTTGAAGTCCGTGATGGAGTCCTTGTTGCTGGACCCATTGGGTGTGAAGTTGAAGAGAAAGACATCCGCACCCAAGCCGCCGGTCAGGTTGTCATTGCCAGCCCCGCCCACCAGCAAGTCATCCCCTGCGCCCCCGCCGAGGACGTCATTGCCGACACCGCCGTCAAGGCTGTCCGCGCCACTGCCGCCCGTCAGCCTGTTGACGCCTGCGTTGCCGATAAGGGTCACCCCGGTGTTCAAGCCAGCGGCGTTCACGTTCAGCCCGGTGGTGGCCGTGGCAATTGCTTCTGCAGCGGTGCCCGTGCCGATCGTCACGCGCTCAACCGAAACGTCCGACGTCAGGGTCAATGTGCTGGCGACCGTGGTGGTAAAGCGCAACTCGTCTGTGCCCTTGCCGCCGTTGATCACTTCACCTGTGGTCAGGTCTGCAGCCACGGCGACGATGAACAAATCGTTGCCATCTCCGCCCACAATGCTGTCAGCCCCACCGCCGCCGATCAGGGTGTCATCACCAGTGCCACCTGTCAGCGTGTCAGTGAACCTCGATCCGGTGAGGCTGGTTGCGGCCCCCGCATTGCTCACGCTGTAGCCAACAGACCCGCTCCTTACCGCTGCCAAGTTCACAGCCAAACCATCGGTGTTGAGGGTCGCTGTACCGGCATTTGTCGTGCCTGAGGTGGCTGTCCAAGCGGCTGTTACGGTGGCATTGACTGCAGCGCCAGCAGCCACAGTGAAAACATCGCTGCCGCCAAGGTCGGTGATGGTGTCGGTGCCCAAAGCCACTGTGAAGCTGTCGTTGCCAGCCCCGCCCACCAAGGTGTCATTTCCCGCGCCCCCCGCGAGGACGTCATTGCCGTCCCCGCCCTCCAGGCTGTCCGCGCCACTGCCACCGGTCAGCTTGTTGATGCCTGCGTTCCCAATGAGGGTCACCCCAGTGCTGATGGCTGCGGCGGTCACGTTCAGTGCCGTGGTGGCCGTTGCAATTGCTGCGGCAGCGGTGCCTGTGCCGATCACCACGCGCTCAACCGAAACGCCCGCCGTCAGGGTCAATGTGCTGGCGACCGTGGCGGTAAA
>CAMCNQ010000223.1 GCA_945875955.1 Limnohabitans sp. Rim8
GTCACGCCCCGGCACGGGCAGGTCGCGCGACTGCTCGGAGCCACCGGTCAACAAGACCGCGTCAAAGTCTTGCTTGAGTTGCGCTGCCGAAATGCGCTCTTTGGCCCAGTTGGTCACTTTGGAGCCTTCTGGCCAGTTGCCCACCAGCACGCTGGTGCGGATCTTCACCCCTTCGGCCTCAAGCTGCTGGACGCGCCGGTCGATGTGCGACTTTTCCATTTTGAAATCGGGAATGCCATAGCGCAACAGGCCGCCCACGCGGTCGTTCTTTTCGAACAAAGTCACGTCATGGCCGGCACGGGCCAATTGCTGGGCAGCGGCCATGCCAGCCGGGCCAGCACCGATCACCGCCACGCTTTTTCCGGTTTTGTGTTGGGCAGGCCGTGGGTTGACCCAGCCTTCGGCCCAAGCGCGGTCAATGATGGCGTGCTCGATGGACTTGATGCCCACCGCGTCGCCGTTGACATTGACCACACAGGCGGCCTCGCAGGGCGCGGGACAAATGCGGCCGGTGAACTCCGGGAAGTTGTTGGTGCTGTGCAGCACCTCAATCGCATTTTTCCAATCACCCTGGAAGACCAAGTCGTTGAAGTCGGGAATGATGTTGTTGACCGGGCAGCCGCTGTTGCAAAACGGGGTGCCGCAATCCATGCAGCGTGCCGCCTGGGTCTTGGACTGTTCAGGGGTCAAGCCCACCACAAACTCTTTGTAATTGTTCAAACGCTCCTGAACGGGTTTGTACCCCTCTTCAATGCGCGCGAACTCCATGAAACCGGTGATTTTTCCCATGATGCTTCCTTCAATGCTTGAGGTGGGGCTCAGACCGCAACAGGCGCGGCCGTCTTGGCGGCTTTGCGGGCGTTGATTTCGCCCAGCGCGCGTTTGTATTCGTTGGGGAACACCTTGACGAATTTCGCACGGGCCGTGGCCCAGTTGTCCAGCAGTTCACGCGCGCGCTGGCTGCCCGTCCATTTGTGGTGGTCTTCAAGCAGCTTTTTCAACTGAACCTCGTCGGCAAGGTCACGGTGCCAGACTTCGCGCGCAACTTGCGTGGCCTGCTCTGCCGCTGGCAGCACTTTTTCCATGCTGACCATGGCCGTGTTGCAGCGCGAGGCAAATTGGCCGTCTTCGTCATACACATAGGCCAGCCCGCCGCTCATGCCGGCACCGAAATTGCGCCCGGTTTTGCCCAGCACAGCCACCGTCCCCCCGGTCATGTATTCACAACCGTGGTCACCCGTGCCTTCGACCACCGCGGTGGCCCCCGACAAACGCACGGCAAAGCGCTCACCGGCGACGCCCGCAAAGAAGGCCTCACCACTGGTGGCGCCGTACATGACGGTGTTGCCCACGATGATGTTTTGCACGGCCGCGCCACGGAAATCGAGGCTTGGACGCACCACCACGCGGCCGCCCGACAAGCCCTTGCCGGTGTAGTCATTGGCTTCGCCAATCAGGTACAAGGTGATGCCTTTGGCCAAGAATGCACCAAACGACTGGCCCCCGGTGCCTTCGAGTTGAATGCGCAAGGTGTCGTCTGGCAGGCCTTCAGGGTGGACCTGGGTCACCGCCCCGGACAGCATGGCACCAACCGAGCGGTTCACGTTGCGGGTCACTTCCATGAACTGCACTTTTTCACCCTTGTCGATGGCCGCACGGCTCTTGGCGATCAGCACATTGTCCAGCGCCTTTTCAAGGCCATGGTCTTGGACGTCCACATGGCGAATCGCCACATCGCCGGGCACCTGCGGCACGGCCAACAAACGGCTGAAGTCCAGGCCCTTGGCCTTCCAGTGGTCCACGCCGGTCTTCATGTCGAGCAAGTCGGCACGGCCCACCAAGTCGTCAAACTTGGCAATGCCCAACTGGGCCATGATCTGGCGGGCTTCTTCGGCAATGAAGAAGAAGTAGTTGACAACGTGTTCGGGCTTGCCGGAAAACTTTTTGCGCAAAGCGGGGTCTTGCGTGGCCACGCCGACGGGGCAGGTGTTCAAGTGGCACTTGCGCATCATGATGCAGCCTTCGACCACCAGTGGGGCTGTGGCAAAACCAAATTCGTCTGCCCCCAGCAAAGCGCCAATCGCCACGTCCCGGCCGGTTTTCATTTGACCATCGGCTTGCACACGGATGCGGCCGCGCAAGCCGTTGAGCACCAAGGTCTGCTGGGTTTCGGCCAAGCCGATTTCCCAAGGCGAACCCGCATGTTTGACCGAGGACCAGGGCGATGCGCCCGTTCCGCCGTCGTGCCCGGCGATCACCAGGTGGTCGCTCTTGCACTTGGCCACGCCGGCTGCAATCGTGCCCACCCCAATTTCAGACACCAATTTGACGCTGATGTCGCTGTGCGGTGCGACGTTTTTCAGGTCATGGATGAGCTGGGCCAAGTCTTCGATGGAATAAATGTCGTGGTGCGGTGGTGGCGAAATCAGGCCCACGCCCGGCACAGAGTGGCGCAATTTGCCGATGTATTCCGACACTTTGCCGCCTGGCAACTGCCCGCCCTCACCCGGCTTGGCACCCTGGGCCATCTTGATCTGGATTTGGTCGGCACTCGAGAGGTATTCGGCGGTGACGCCAAAACGGCCCGACGCAACTTGTTTGATTTTGGAGCGCAGGCTGTCTCCGGCCAACAAGGGCATGTCGACTTCAACGTTTTCTGCCCCAATCACACTTTTCAAAGAGTCCCCCAACTGGATCGGGATGCCTTTGAGTTCGTTGCGGTAACGCGCCGCGTCCTCGCCGCCTTCGCCGGTGTTGCTCTTGCCGCCAATGCGGTTCATGGCCACCGCCAAAGTGGCGTGCGCCTCAGTCGAGATGGAACCCAGCGACATGGCGCCGGTGGCAAAGCGTTTGACGATTTCGCTGGCCGGCTCGACCTGCTCGATCGGGATGGCTTTGGACGGGTCGATCTTGAATTCAAACAAACCGCGCAGCGTCATGTGGCGCTTGCTTTGGTCGTTGATGATCTGGGCGTACTCTTTGTAGGTGCTGAAGTTGTTGGCACGGGTGGAGTGCTGCAGCTTGGCAATCGCGTCAGGCGTCCACATGTGCTCTTCGCCACGCGCGCGCCAAGCGTATTCACCGCCAGCGTCCAACATGCTGGCCAGCAAGGGGTCGTCACCGAAAGCAGCGGTGTGCATGCGGATGGCTTCTTCGGCGATTTCAAAAACACCGATGCCGCCCACCCGGCTGGCCGTGCCGGTGAAGTACTGGTTGATGGTGACGTTGTCGATGCCAATGGCTTCGAAGAGTTGCGCGCCGCAATACGACATGTAGGTGCTCACGCCCATCTTGGACATGATCTTGGACAGGCCCTTGCCGATCGCCTTGACGTAGTTGTAAAGGGCCTTTTCCACCGACAAATCGCCTGACAGCTCTTTGTGCATGGCCGCCAGTGTTTCCATGGCCAAGTAGGGGTGCACGGCTTCGGCGCCGTAACCGGCCAAGACGGCAAAGTGGTGCACTTCGCGCGCCGTGCCGGTTTCCACCACCAAGCCTGCCGTGGTGCGCAGGCCTTCCTTGACCAGGTGCTGGTGAATGGCCGACAGCGCCAGCAAGGCGGGAATGGCCACTTGGGTGGCGCTCACGCCGCGGTCACTGATGATCAAGATGTTGTGACCGCCCTTGATGGCGTCCACCGCTTCGGCACACAAAGAGGCCAATTTGGCTTCCACACCCTCACGGCCCCAAGACACCGGGTAGGTGATGTCCAAGGTGGCGCTTTTGAATTTGCCCTTGGTGGCTTTGTCAATGTTGCGCAACTTGGCCATGTCGCCAAAATCGAGCACCGGCTGGCTCACTTCCAAGCGCATCGGGGGATTGACCTGGTTGATGTCGAGCAAATTCGGCTTGGGGCCGATGAAAGACACCAAGGACATCACGATGGCCTCGCGGATCGGGTCGATCGGCGGGTTGGTCACTTGCGCAAACAACTGCTTGAAGTAGTTGTAGAGCGGCTTGTTCCTGTCAGACAGCACCGCCAGGGGGCTGTCGTTGCCCATGGAGCCCAGGGCTTCTTCGCCGGCTTGGGCCATGGGGGCCAGCAAAAACTTGATGTCTTCTTGGGTGGTGCCAAAGGCCTGCTGCAAGTCGAGCAAGGCCACCTCAGAGGCGGGTGCCACTGGGGCAGGGGCCACATCGTCGAGTTTGACGCGCAGGTTTTCAATCCACTGCTTGTAGGGCTTGCTGCTGGCCAGGCTGGATTTGAGTTCCTCGTCATCGATCATGCGGCCTTGTTCCAGGTCGATCAAGAACATCTTGCCGGGCTGCAGGCGCCATTTGCGCATGATCTTGCTCTCGGGGATGGGCAGCACGCCGGTCTCCGAGCCCATGATGACCATGTCGTCGTCGGTGATGATGTAACGCGATGGGCGCAGACCGTTGCGGTCCAAGGTCGCGCCAATCTGGCGGCCATCGGTGAAAACAATCGAAGCCGGACCGTCCCAAGGCTCCAGCATCGCGGCATGGTATTCGTAGAAGGCCTTGCGGCGCTCGTCCATGGTGGTGTGGTTTTCCCAAGGCTCGGGAATCATCATCATCACCGCTTGGCTGATGGGATAACCCGCCATGGTCAGCAATTCCAGGCAATTGTCAAAGGTGGCGGTGTCTGACTGACCTGGGAAGCTGATGGGGTAGAGCTTTTGCAGGTCGGCGGCCAGCACGGGCGAGGACATCACGCCCTCGCGCGCCTTCATCCAGTTGTAGTTGCCCTTAACGGTGTTGATCTCGCCGTTGTGCGCCACATAGCGGTAGGGGTGGGCCAAGGGCCACTCGGGGAAGGTGTTGGTGGAAAAGCGCTGGTGCACCAAACCCAAGGCCGAAACGCAGCGCTCGTCTTGCAGGTCCAGGTAGTAGGTGCCGACCTGATCGGCCAACAGCAAGCCCTTGTAGACCGCGGTGCGGCTGGACATGCTGGGGATGTAGTACTCGTTGCTGTGGGTCAACTTCAAGGCTTGAATGGCGGCGCTGGCGGTCTTGCGGATCACATAGAGCTTGCGCTCCAAGGCGTCTTGCACGATCACATCGGTGCCGCGGCCGATGAAAATCTGGCGCATGATGGGCTCTTTTTCGCGCACCCGCGGCGACATGGGCATGTCGCGGTTGACCGGCACATCGCGCCAGCCCAGCACCACTTGGCCTTCGGCTTTGACAGCGCGCTCCAAGGCTTGCTCACAAGCCATGCGCGAGGCGTGTTCTTTGGGCAAAAACACCATGCCCATGCCGTATTCACCAAAGGGAGGCAGCGCCACCCCCTGTTTGGCCATTTCTTCGCGGTACAAG
>CAMCNQ010000224.1 GCA_945875955.1 Limnohabitans sp. Rim8
GAACCCGGGTGTTCATTTCAATGAAATAAAACTCGCCGTTTTCGTACAAAAACTCGAAAGTTCCCGCCCCGCGGTAATTGATTTTCTTACAAGCGGCCACGCAGCGTTCGCCGATTTTTTCAATCAGCTTGCGCGCAATCCCGGGGGCCGGCGCTTCTTCGATCACCTTTTGGTGACGCCTTTGCATGGAGCAATCGCGCTCACCCAAATAAACCACATTCTTGAACTTGTCGGCCAAGATTTGAATCTCGATGTGTCTGGGGTTTTGCAAGAACTTTTCCATGTACACCGCAGGGTTGCCAAACGCAGCCCCAGCTTCTGCCTTGGTCATCTGCACCGCATTGACCAGAGCCGCCTCGGTGTGCACGACACGCATGCCGCGACCTCCACCGCCGCCGGCGGCCTTGATGATCACGGGGTATCCCACCGATTTGGCAATGCGCCGGATTTGAGCCGGGTCATCGGGCAACTCACCCTCGGAGCCTGGAACGCAGGGCACGCCTGCACGGATCATGGCTTGCTTGGCCGAGACCTTGTCGCCCATGACACGGATGTTTTCGGGCGAAGGGCCAATGAACTGGAAACCGCTTTTCTCGACGCGTTCGGCAAAGTCGGCGTTTTCGCTCAAAAAACCATAACCCGGATGGATCGCCTCGGCATCGGTGACTTCGGCGGCCGAAATGATGGCCGGCATGTTGAGGTAACTCAAAGACGAGGCGGCAGGGCCGATACATACGGCTTCTTCGGCCAATTTCACGTATTTTGCATCTTTGTCGGCCTCGGAATAGACCATAACCGCCTTGACGCCCAATTCTCGGCAAGCGCGCTGAACCCGCAAAGCAATCTCACCACGGTTGGCAACCAGGATTTTCTTGAACATGAAATTCCCGTCTGCTTATTCGACGATGAACAAAGCTTGTCCATACTCGACCGCTTGGCCGTTTTCGCACAGGATCTGGGTCACCGTGCCCGTTTTGTCGGATTCGATTTCGTTGAGGATCTTCATGGCCTCGATGATGCACAGGGTATCGCCTTCTTTGACGACCGAGCCAATCTGAACAAAGGGTGCAGCCCCAGGGCTGGATGAGCGGTAAAAGGTGCCCACCATGGGTGACTTCACCGTGTGGCCAAGCGCGGGGGGGGCTTCGGCTGGGGGCGCAGTGGGTATGGCCGGGGCGGCCGACATGGCCACCGCTGCGGGTTGCTGCATCACCATCGGGGTGACGACACCCATGCTTTTGACAATCCGCACCTTGCCTTCGGCCTCGGTGATCTCCAATTCGGTCACGTTGGAATCGGACACCAAGTCAATCAGTGTTTTGAGTTTTCGCAAATCCATAGATCCTCCATCGCCCAAAGCGTGTTTAGTGTGCTGAATTTACACCAATTTCCCTCAAAATATCCAAAAAATCCGTTAATTCAGAGAAACTAAAAACGTCTTTGGTTTTCCGCCGGCGACCAAGAGGCCAACTTCTCAAAAAAACCAGCGGTGCTCGAATCAACCCCGGGCGCTGCGCCACTTCAACAAGTCGTCCAGGCTTAATTTGCCCATCTTCTGCTGCCAAATATCCCCATTGGCATCGAAAAACACGGTAAATGGCAGTCCGCCAGCGGTATTTCCAAGAGATTTGGCCAAATCGGTGCCCGCCAATCCCGCCAACCCAACTGGAAACCCCAGGGGGCGCTGGGTCAAGAAGCGCCGCACTGCACTGGGTTGGTCAATGGCCAAAGCCGCGACCTGAAACCCGTTGGCAGCATTTTCTCGCCAAAAGGCGTCAATCATGGGCAGTTCTTCTACACATGGGGGACACCAGGTGGCCCAGAAATTCAGCAGCAGGGCTTTGCCTTGGAAATCGGCCATCCGCAAATCACCGCCCGTTGGGGTTTCAAAGCTTTGTGACCAAACAGGGTGATTGGCCGCATCGGCCAGGCCTCTGGGCTGAAAACGCCACAAAGCCAGCCCTGCGCCGGCCACGGCCGCCGTGATGCCTGCGCCCAAAACCAAGTGACGCCGTTGCTTGGCGCTGGGTGATTGATTGTCCATGTGTGAATTCCGTTCAAGTGGCCAGCAAGCGGTCCAAGGCCATTAAATCGCCGCGTGGAGAGCGTCCCTGTGCGTCAGGCAACAAGGCGCCGCGCAAATCGTCCAGGTCGTAAATGCGCAAGTGGACACCGATGTCCTCTTGCAATTCATCGCAAAAGGCATGCAAGCTGAGCACATCCACCGCCTTGCCATGCCGACCACGCTAGGTTTGCACTTCATACCGCTGGTTTTGATTGATCAAGGCAATTTCTGCCGACTTGGGGTCGTCGCAAAACAAGGCCAGGTCAATGTCAGACGTGCGGGTGGCCCAGCCTTGCCAAACAGCGCCGCCCAAATGCGGGCGAAAAGCCATCAAACGCCGCATCCAAAGCCTTGCCAATTTGCGCAATGCAAGCAGTTCGCCCGGTTGCGTTTCAGCGCAAAACAAGGCGATGTAGTCACGCACCTGCGATTCAACCAACTCATTGGAAGGCAAAGCCGTGCGCGTGGGCATGCCCAGCGCCTTCAATGCCCGGTGCTTGGCAGGTCCAAAAGCAAGGCCTTCTTCGACAGCCAAACGGGCGGCGGTGGCGGCAATTTCAAAAGCGGCATCGTCCATGGGATCAATTGTGCCCGGTGCAGCCAATGTCTCGGGCTTGCGCCGCCTAAAATCCCCCCATGCATATACACATATTGGGCATTTGCGGCACCTTCATGGGGGGGGTGGCCGCTCTGGCGCGCGAAGCGGGTCACCGGGTCACAGGCTGTGACGCAGGGGTTTATCCCCCCATGAGCGAGCAGTTGCGCGCCTTGGGCATTGGGCTGATCGAAGGCTATGACGCCAGCCAAATGGATTTAAAGCCCGACATGTATGTCATTGGCAATGTGGTCAGTCGCGCCCGCAGGCCCGACGGCAGCCCCAAATTCCCCTTGATGGAAGCCATTTTGGAAGCGGGCGCGCCGTATACAAGTGGGCCCCAATGGTTGTCCGAGCAGGTGCTGCAAGGCCAGCATGTTTTGGCGGTGGCGGGCACCCACGGCAAAACCACCACCACCGCTATGCTGGCTTGGGTGCTGGAAAAAGCGGGACTGGCCCCTGGTTTTTTGGTCGGCGGCGTGCCCTTGAACTTTGGCGTGTCCGCCCGTTTGGGGGCCGGTCGGTATTTTGTGATCGAAGCCGACGAGTACGACACGGCCTTTTTTGACAAGCGCAGCAAGTTCGTTCATTACCGCCCGCGCACAGCGATCTTGAACAACCTGGAATTCGATCACGCCGACATCTTTGACGACCTGGCTGCCATCGAGCGCCAATTTCATCACCTGGTGCGCACCGTGCCGACCTCGGGCCGTGTGGTGGTCAATGGCTTGGAAGAAAGCCTGACACGCGTTTTAGGACAAGGCTGCTGGAGCGAAGTGCGCAGTTTTGGTGCCGCCGTCAGTGACTTCGTGGCCATTGGCGACCCCAGCAACTTCAGCGTTTTGCAATCGGGTCAGCCAGTGGCGCAAGTGAAATGGGCCATGGGTGGCATTCACAACCAGCTCAATGCCTTGGCCACTCTGGCCGCGGCCGAGCATGTGGGCGTGGCTCCCGAAAAGGCCGCGCAAGCACTGGCCGCGTTTGAAAACGTGAAACGCCGCATGGAGGTGCGTGGCTGTGTCAGGGGCATCAAGGTCTATGACGATTTTGCGCACCACCCCACGGCGATCCGTACCACGATCAACGGCCTGCGCCGACAGATTGGCCAGGCCCGCATACTGGCCATCTTTGAGCCCCGCAGCAACACCATGAAACTGGGCACCATGAAAGCCCAACTGCCCTGGAGCTTGGAAGAAGCTGACCTGGCCTTTTGCCATGCGGGCGGCCTGGACTGGGATGCTGCTTCGGCCCTTCAGCCTATGGGCGACAAAGCCAAGGTGGGCGCTGATCTTGGCGAGGTGCTGACACAGGTGCTGGCACAAGTACAGCCCGGCGATCACCTGCTGTGCATGAGCAATGGCGGTTTTGGCGGCATCCACGGCAAACTCCTTGAAGCCTTGAAAAACGGTCAATCGACAAAATAAAACCCGCTGCAAGCGGGCTTTATTCATTAGAGTGACCCGAGGGCGGTCAGGCTGCGCGCCGCGCTTTGACTGCCTGCGACAGGACCTGCAAAACCCCCAAGCTGTCGTCCCAGCCAATACAGGCGTCGGTGATGCTTTGGCCGTATACCAATTTGGCCATGTCGTCTTTGCCGGGTGTGAATTTTTGCGCCCCTCCCACGAGGTGGCTTTCGACCATGACGCCAAACACCTGGCGCGAGCCACCGCTGATTTGAGCTGCGATGTCCTTGGCCACGTCGATTTGGCGCTCGTGTTTTTTGCTGCTGTTGGCATGGCTGCAGTCGACCATCAAACTGGCCGGCAGTTGGGCGGCCCCCAGCTCCTTGCAGGCCGCAGCCACACTGTCGGCATCGTAATTGGGGGCTTTGCCGCCGCGCAAGATCACATGGCAATCAGGGTTACCCTGGGTTTGCACAATCGCCACCTGGCCGTTTTTATGCACGGACAGGAAATGGTGGCCACGGGCTGCCGCCTGAATGGCATCGGTGGCAATTTTGATGTTGCCGTCGGTCCCATTTTTGAACCCGATGGGTGCCGACAAGCCAGAAGCCAGTTCGCGGTGCACCTGGCTTTCGGTGGTCCTGGCCCCAATGGCGCCCCAGCTGATCAAGTCGCCAATGTATTGGGGTGAGATCACGTCCAAAAATTCACTGCCAGCGGGCACGCCTTGTCGGTTGATTTCGATCAGCAATTGGCGCGCAATGCGCAGCCCTTCGTCGATGCGGTAGCTCTCGTCCAGATAGGGGTCGTTGATCAAGCCCTTCCAGCCCACCGTGGTGCGGGGTTTTTCGAAATACACCCGCATCACCACTTCCAGCGTGTCAGCGTATTGCTCGCGCAGCGGCTTCAAACGGCGTGCGTAGTCGAGTGCCGCCGCCGGGTCGTGGATGGAGCAAGGGCCGACAATGACCAGCAAACGGTCGTCTTGGCCATGCATGATGTTTTGAATCGATTTGCGGGTCTGGGCGATCAGGGCTTCCGAAGCGGTGCCAGCGATCGGAAAAAACCGGATCAAATGCTCTGGTGGCGGCAGCACGGTGATGTCCTTGATGCGTTCGTCGTCGGTTTGGCCGGTGCGGTCCACAGCATGAAGATAGCTTGCATCGGCGGCGGTTTTGTTTTTCATCGGTGACTCCTTGAATAAAAAAAGCTCAAA
>CAMCNQ010000225.1 GCA_945875955.1 Limnohabitans sp. Rim8
AGGCGCCGTTTCGATGGTCTGGTACTGCCGACCTTTGCCGTAGGTTTTGGGGGCCGCGATTTGCTTGCCGGCATGGCTTTTGAGCCAATTGGACCAATCGGTCCACCAACTGCCGGGGGTTTCTTTGGCCCCAGCGATCCAGTCGTTGGCACTGGTTGGGAACTGGTTGTCTTCACGCAGCCAATGGCTGCGCTTTTTGGCAGCAGGCGGATTGATCACACCGGCAATGTGGCCAGAGGCGCCCATGACAAAGCGTTTTTTGCCTGGCAAGACCTGCGTACTGGCATAGGCCCCACCGATGGGCACAATGTGGTCCTCGCGTGAGCCGTAGATGTACACCGGCATGTCCACCTTGCGCAGGTCGATTTTTTCGCCACACACACGCAGCTTGGCGGGTTTGACCAGGTTGTTTTCCAAGTAGGTGTTGCGCAGATACCAGGCGTAAAAAGGACCGGGCAGATTGGTTGAATCGCTGTTCCAGTAAAGCAAATCAAATGGCGGCGGTGTCTCGCCTTTGAGGTAATTGCCCACGACGTAGTTCCAGACCAAGTCATTTGGCCGCAAGAAACTGAAGGTGGAGGCCAGGTCTTGGCCTTTGAGCAAGCCCCCCTGGCCCATTTGCTGCTCCCGGAACTTCACGAAGGACTCGTCAATGAAGACGTCCAAGATGCCGGTGTCGGTGAAATCAATCAGGGTGGTCAAAAAAGTGGCACTGGCTACGGGTTTTTCTCCACGTGCCGCCAGCACGGCCAAGGCAGTGGACAAAATCGTGCCCCCCACGCAAAAGCCCAAAGCATTGATTTGAGAGGCGCCTGTGATGGCTTGAACCGTTTCAATGGCTTGGACCGCCGCATGCTCGATGTAGTCGTCCCATGTTTTTTGCGCCATGGATGCGTCGGGGTTGCGCCAACTGACCACAAATGTGCGGTGCCCCTGGCTCACGGCATAGCGAATCAGCGAGTTTTCAGGCTGCAAATCCAGGATGTAATACTTGTTGATGCAAGGCGGCACCAACAAAAAAGGTTTTTCATAGACCTTGGCGGTCAATGGCTTGTATTCGATCAGCTGAAAAAATTCGTTTTCGAAGACCACAGCGCCCTCGGTGGTGGCAACGTTTTTACCCACCTCGAACAAGCGCTCATCGGTCATGGAGACATGGCCTTGCTGCATGTCATGCATCAGGTTTTTCATGCCTTGGGCAATGCTTTCGCCCTTGGTTTCGACCGCTTTTTTCTGCGCCTCAGCGTTGAAAGCCAAAAAATTGCTTGGGGCCGAAGCGGCCACCCACTGCTCAATGGCAAAGCGGATGCGGGTGCGGGTCTTTTCGTCGGCATCCACCGCGTCAGCCAAGCCCATCAGGGTGCGGGCGTTGAGCAAATAGGTCGCCGCATTGAAGGCGGCCATCGGGTTCTCGCTCCACGCTTGGCCAGAAAAGCGCCGGTCTTTGACCTGCAAGCTGTTTTGCAAGCCCTGGTTCCACAGTTCGGTGGCGTCCTTGAGGTATTGCCCCTGCAGCTTTTCCAACTTGTCGGGCGAGAATTTCAAGGCAGTCAAATTGGCATCGGGCACAGCCTTGAGCCCCGCCAAGTCCATGGACTGCAAATGCAAAGTGGCTTGCTCCCAGCTTTTGGCCAGATTTTGTTGAAAGCCTTCGCCCATTTGGGTCCAAAAATCGGGCATAGACGCACTCATACCGTGTCTCCTGATACATTGCTTTTTTAAAATTCGCTGAACAGCAGTATCTGCCAAATTGTTGTCACCTAAATTACAAAGCACAAATAAATGTATTTGATTGTCATCGGCTGGCTCTATGTCACCTTGCTCATGGCCTTGGCTGAAGCCTTCAGTCCTCAGGGTTCTTTGTTGGGTGCCCTCATCACTTTTGTTTTTTATGGTGCTTTGCCCATGTCGTTGGTGGTCTATGTGATGGGCACGCCACTCAGGCGCAAAGCCCGGCAAAGGGCACAAAGCGAGATCCAAACGCCAGTGGCAGACCCGGCCTCAATCGCTGATCCAAATGCAAGCGGCCATGCGCCCGGTTTGGCCGAGGCGGCGACTGTCGCGCCGGTGCGAAAAGAAACTTGATTCTTGCGTCACGGTGCACCAAGGCGGTGTGCTGTCGTTGCCATAAACACGATGCAAGCCTTGGCGCTGCAAGCGGTGTCTGGCCAAGCCCGCCAGGTCAGCAAGCCACTTGCCTGGGGCCGCGTGCCTGAAAAACGGCTCGCACCCGGGGTCTGGCGTGCAAAAAACCGCCCTGACATCCTGCCCTACTTCAAAAGCCGCAGGCCCAATACAGGGCCCTAGCCAAACCAAAATGTCTTGGACTGAGGTTTGCTGCAAGGCAGGCGTGCGTAACAGATTTTCAAGCACGCCCATGCCCTCATGGCCAGCCAAACCGCGCCAACCGGCATGCGCACCCGCGACCCAGCGCCCATGCGCATCACACAACAAAACCGGCAAACAATCGGCCACCATGATGGTGCAGGCCACGCCAGCGCCGGTGGCGATGCAGGCATCGGCTTGCAAACGGTCTTGGCTGCAAACTGTGAGCGCAACCGCTTGAACGCCGTGCACTTGCTGCAAAAAGACCGGACGCGTACCCAAGGCCATCTGCAAACGCTGGCGATTGGTCTGCGTGTGCGCCGCCACATCCCCCACATGCTCGCCCAAATTCATGCTGTCCCAAGGGGCTTGAGAAACGCCCCCATGTCGGTCGGTCATCACCGCCTTGACACAAAAGGGTGCTGGCCAGTCGGGTTGCAACCACGAGCTGATGAAATGGTTCATGAATCAAACAGTCCCGTAAAATGCATTGAATCCAAGGATAAACCCAAAAACCAGGGCCACCTGTTTGAGACAGGTTGCACACAGCGGCTTTCATTGTGTAATGCAGAGATGCAAACTGATGCCCCAATGCCCGATTTGACCTGGATCGCAGTGGACCAAGCCTTGCCGCCTGTCGAGCAAGCTTGGGGCAGCCAAACAGCAGCGCCTGGTTTGCTCGCCGCAGGCCAGGACTTGTCCGCCCAACGCTTGTTTCAAGCCTATAGCCAGGGTGTTTTCCCATGGTTCAGCGCCGGACAACCCGTGTTGTGGTGGAGCCCCGACCCCCGCATGGTCTTGCTGCCCCGCCATTTTCGACTGCAACGCTCTTTGCGCCAAACCCTCAAACGCTGTTGGCTGGATCCCGCTTACTCACTGACGTTTGACCGCGATTTCAGTCAAGTGATTCGGCGCTGCAGTGCAGCCCCACGGGCAGGCCAAAACGGCACTTGGATCGTGCCCGCCATGGTTCAAGCCTACGAGGACCTGCACCACAAAGGCCATGCCCACAGCGCCGAGGTCTGGCACCACGGGCAATTGGTGGCGGGGCTTTACTTTGTGGCTTTGGGAAGGGCGGTTTTCGGCGAGTCCATGTTCACCACCATCAGCGATGGCTCCAAAATGGCCCTGACCTGCCTGGTGAGCGTGTGCCTTCAACACGGGGTGGCCGCCATCGATTGCCAGCAAAACACCGCGCACTTGGCCTCTTTGGGTGCCCTCGAAATGCCCAGGTCTGATTTTTTGGCCATGGTCGACCAGGGGCGCGCACAATCACCCATCGATTGGCCCACGCAAACTTTATACTGGGACGCGTTGAAGACTTTGGACACCCCGCCGTGACGCACCTTCAAGACCTTCCGATTCAAGCCGTGCAGTTTTATGCAACGGCACCTTACGACTGCAGCTACCTGCCCAACCGCTTGGCACGGTCTCAGGTGGCCACCCCCAGCCATATGGTGCAAAACGAGGTCTATTCTGACTTGGTTGAGCAAGGTTTTCGACGCAGCGGCTTGTTCACCTACCGCCCCTATTGCGATGGCTGCCGTGCTTGCCTGCCGCTGCGCGTGAAAGTGGATGCATTCAAGCCGGACCGCAGCCAGCGACGGGCTTGGCGACAACATCAAAATTTAACGGTGCGGGTGCTGCCTTTGCAATTTGACCCCGAGCATTACGCCCTTTACCTGCGTTACCAAATGAGCCGGCACCCCGGCGGCGGCATGGACCAAGACAGCGTGGACCAGTACAAGCAGTTTTTGCTGCAAAGCCGGGTCAACTCCCGCATGCTTGAATTCAGACTGCCGGACGCAGATGCGCATTTGGGGGGCTTGAAAATGGTCAGCATCGTTGATGTCCTCAACCATGGCCTGTCGGCGGTCTATACTTTTTACGAACCAGAAGCCAATACCAGCTACGGCACGTATGGCGTGTTGTGGCAAATACAGCAAGCGGCAGAACTCAAAATGCCCCACCTCTACCTGGGCTACTGGATAGAAAACAGCCAGAAGATGAACTACAAATCCAAGTTCATGCCTTGCGAAATTCGCCAACAGGGTCAATGGCAAGCATTTTGAAACCCCTTGAAATTTTCACAGTGTAAAATTTGCAAGTCAAAATGGCCGCCATGAAAAAAGACTCCAGCCTCACGCCCACGCCCACCATACAGGTCATCGAACGCATTTTTGCCCTGATGGACGTGCTTGCCTCCAAAGAAGAGGCGATTTCACTGAAAGAGATCAGTGAGAAAACCGGCTTGCACCCGTCCACAGCCCATCGCATCTTGAACGACTTGGCCACCGGCCGCTTTGTTGACCGCCCTGAAACAGGGAATTACCGTTTGGGCATGCGCTTGCTGGAAATGGGCAATTTGGTAAAAGGCCGTTTGAACGTGCGCGATGCCGCGCTCAGCCCCATGAGAGAGTTGCACAAACTCAGCCAACAACCCGTGAACCTGAGCGTGCGCCAGGGCGATGAGATTGTCTACATTGAACGGGCCTACAGCGAGCGCTCTGGCATGCAAGTGGTCAGGGCCATTGGCGGCCGTGCCCCCTTGCACCTGACCTCGGTGGGCAAACTTTTTTTAGCTGCGGACGACCCTTTGCGCGTGCGCAGTTATGCCACCCGAACCGGCTTGTTTGGCCAAACCAAGAACAGCATCACCCAGCTGCAAGTGCTGGAAAGAGAGTTGTCCAGGGTCAAACAATACGGGATTGCACGTGACAACGAAGAGTTGGAGTTGGGCGTGCGCTGCATCGCCGCAGGTATTTATGACGACCAAGGCAAATTGCTGGCGGGCCTGTCCATTTCTGCCCCCGCCGACCGTTTGGATGAAAACTGGTTACCCAAACTGCAGGCCACGGCCCAAGAGATATCCAAAACCCTGGGCCACCACGGCATCCTGTAAAAAAGAAAAGGCCGATAAACGGCCCTTTTCATCAGCATCAGCCCCGA
>CAMCNQ010000226.1 GCA_945875955.1 Limnohabitans sp. Rim8
ACAGGCTTGATGTGTTGGGTATTCACTGTCTTTTGATTTTTTTAAGGAGTTTCGAATGAAGCGTCGCGATTTGATTTCTGTGGCCAGCTTGGCTGTCACCGTGTTGGCCAGTGGTTCGGTGTGGGCGCAGGCCTATCCCAGCAAACCCATCAAGCTGCAAGTGCCGTTTGCACCGGGCGGCACCACCGACATCGTGGCGCGTGTCATTTCGGAACCTTTGGGCAAGGCGCTTGGCCAAAGCGTGGTCATTGAAAACAAGGCTGGTGGCGGTGGTGTGGTGGGTGCGACCGAAACCGTGCGATCGGCCCCCGATGGCTACAGCCTGGGCATGGCCACGGTCTCGACCACAGCGGCCAACCCGGCCATCAACCCGAAAATCCCGTACAACGTGTTGACCGATTTCACGCCCATCATCAACATTGCGGCCACGCCCAATGTGATCGCGGTGCACCCCAGCTTTCCGGCCAAGGACTACAAAGGCTTTTTGGCCGAATTGAAGAAGAACCCGGGCAAATATTCCTACGCATCTTCAGGCACAGGCGGTATCGGCCACTTGCAGACCGAATTGTGGAAAAGTCTGGCCGGCGTGTTCATCACCCACATTCCTTACCGCGGCGCGGGCCCTGCACTGAACGACACGGTCGCCGGGCAAGTTCCGATCATTTTTGACAACCTGCCTTCCGCTTTGCCCTTTATCCAGTCTGGCAAATTGGTCGCCATTGTGGTGGCCGCGCCTCAGCGCTTGGCCCAGTTGCCGAATGTGCCGACTTTCAAAGAGGTGGGCTTGGAGCCGGTCAACCGCATGGCTTACTACGGCATTTTGGGCCCCAAGAACCTGCCCAAAGACGTGGTCACCAAAATCAGCGCGGGCGTCAAGCAAGCCTTGCAAGACCCGGCGGTGGTCAAGCGCATTCAGGACACGGGCTCTTTGGTGGTGGCCAATACACCTGAAGAGTTCACGGCCCAAATCAAGGCCGAGTTCGAGGTGTACAAGAAAGTGGTCGAGCAGCAAAACCTCAAGCTCGATTGATGCATCCCGCCAGCCAAACGTCCGTCGACGCTTTTGCCGACGCCCTTTGGCTGGAAGATGGCCTGTCCGCCAACACCTTGGCGGCCTACCGCCGCGACCTGACGTTGTTTGCCACTTGGCTGTTTGCGCAGCAGAAGCTGGCGCTGAACGAGACCCAAGAACACCACCTGCAAACCTATTTTGCCGAGCGCCATGGCCAAACAAAAGCCACCTCGGCCAACCGCAGGCTCACCGTCTTCAAACGCTATTTCCGCTGGGCTTTGCGCGAGCGCGGGGTGCAGGCTGACCCCACACTGCGCATGCTGGCGGCCAAGCAGGCTTTGCGGGTGCCCAAGACCTTGGGTGAGGCGCAAGTCGATGCCCTTTTGTCGGCTCCGGATGTGGCCACCAACCTGGGTTTGCGCGACCGCGCCATGCTGGAGTTGATGTACGCCAGTGGCTTGCGGGTCAGTGAATTGGTGCAGCTCAAAACACTGCATGTTTCGCTCAACGAAGGGGTGCTGCGCATCATGGGCAAGGGCAGCAAAGAGCGCTTGGTGCCCTTTGGCGATGAAGCGCGCACGTGGCTGCAGCGCTATTTGGGCCAAGCTCGGCCTGCCTTGCTGGGGCGGGCTCAGACCGAAGACCTGTTTGTGACCACCAGCGGCACCAAGCCCGGCACCCGCATGTCCCGCGTGATGTTTTGGAATTTGGTCAAGCGCTACGCCCTGGAGGCTGGCATCACATCGCCCTTGTCCCCGCACACCTTGCGCCATGCCTTCGCCACCCATTTGCTCAACCATGGTGCCGATTTGCGGGCGGTGCAAATGCTGCTGGGCCACGCCGACATTTCCACCACCACCATTTACACCCACGTGGCGCGCGAGCGCCTCAAAACCCTGCACGCCCAACACCACCCCCGCGGTTAAACCTTGTCACGCGACTCTGCATGCACCCACCCGCTGGTGCAAAACCTGCCTTCTGCAGGAGCCAGCCTGCTGGCGATCCGCAAACCAGCCATCACCCAATTGCTGGGGCAAAACCTGTCTTCTGTAGGAGCCAGCCTGCTGGCGATCCGCAAACCAGCCAAAACCATCGCCAACGGGCCATGGCCTACAACAGCGCCGCCAGCTCAGCATCGTCAAACCCGGCGCGCTTTCGTGCCGCCATGTTGAAAGGTGGGCGCAGTTTGGGGGCGTCGTATTGCGCGATCAATTGGGCATAGGTGCTTACCGGTTCCAGCCCACGTTGCGCGCACAGGTAGCGGTACCAGCGGTTGCCCGCAGCCACGTGGCCGATCTCGTCTTGCAAGATGATGTCCAAGATTTGACCTGCGGCAAGATCGCCCACACTGACCAGCTTGTTTTTGACCCCGGGCGTGGCGTCCAGGCCGCGCGCTTCCATGGTGCGCGGCACGATGCCAATGCGCGCCAGCAGGTCGCCTTGGGTGCGTTCGGCCATCTCCCACAGCGCGTTGTGGGCCGGAAAACTGCCATAGTCAAAACCCAGGCCGACCAAATGCTGGCGCAGCAAAGTGAAGTGCTTGGCTTCTTCTTGCGCAATGCGCACCCAGTCGGTGTAGAAGACATCGGGCATGTTGGCATAGCGCCAAACCACATCCAGTGCCAAATCGATGGCGTTGAGTTCGATGTGGGCGACTGCATGCACCAGCATGGCCCGCCCCTCGGGGGTGGTCAGGGCTTTGGCTTTGAGCAAAGTGTGGTGCACCAGTTCGGGCCTTGCGGCCCGTCCTGGGCCTGCGCTTGGGGCTTGCAGCGCTGCCGTGGCATCCACAGGCCAGCTCAAGTCCAAGGCCAAAGTGGCCTGGGCTTTCAAAATCGGGTCGGTTTGACCCCAGGGGGCCATTGCGGCGAAACGCAAAGAGTTCATGGTCATCCAAGTGCGGCTCAAAAGCCGGTCGAGCACATCCCTACAATTGTAGGTTTACAGCGACACGCACCGACAGGACAAGCCATGGCCCTTTACCAACTTGATGACCATATTCCCCAAATGGCCGACAGCGCCTGGGTGGCCGACTCTGCCCAAGTCATGGGTGCGGTGAAAATCGCAGACCATGCCAGTGTTTGGTTCGGTGTCACCATCCGGGGTGACACCGAAAGCATAGAAATTGGCGAGGGCAGCAACATCCAAGACGGCAGCGTGATGCACGCCGACCATGGCAAGCCGCTGGTGGTGGGCAAGCATGTGACGGTGGGCCACATGGTCATGCTGCACGGCTGCACCATTGGCGATGAGTCGCTGATTGGCATTGGTGCGGTGGTGCTCAATGGCGCCAAGATTGGCAAAAATTGCCTGGTGGGCGCGGGCTCCCTGGTGACCGAGGGCAAAGCGTTTCCCGATGGCGTCATGATCATGGGCTCCCCCGCCAAGGTGGTGCGTGAACTCAGCCCTGAGCAGATCGAGGGTTTGCGCCAAAGTGCCCGCCACTATGTTGAAAATGCCCAGCGATTTAAAGCCGGTTTGAAGAAAATCGGCTGATGCCTGTAGCCAGCCTTGCCACCGTTTTCATTGGAGGATCGGCCCCCTGCGGCCGTTGATTGAACATTGTCTGAACTGCATAAATTCATTTTTGAAGGTTTGCCCGTGCGCGGCATGTTGGTGCGTTTGACCGATGCTTGGCAAGACATATTGGCGCGTCGCGCGGCCAACTCCGACACTGGCGCTTACCCGGCCCCAGTGCGTCAGTTGCTGGGTGAAATGGCCGCTGCAGGCGTTCTCATGCAAGGCAACATCAAATTCAACGGCGCCTTGGTGCTGCAAATTTTTGGCGATGGCCCTGTCAAATTGGGGGTGGTCGAGGTGCAGCCCGATTTGAGCTTGCGCGCCACTTGCACCCAAGTCGGTGAAGTGGCGGGCAATGCCACGCTCAGCCAGATGGTGAATGTGAACAACCAGGGCCGCTGCGCCATCACCCTGGACCCGCTGGGCCGCCTGCCAGGTCAGCAGCCCTACCAAGGGGTGGTGCCGCTGTTTGGCGACCAAGGCGAGAAGCTGGAGAACATCAGCGAGGTCTTGGAGCACTACATGCTGCAATCGGAGCAGCTTGACACCGTGCTGGTGCTGGCCGCCGACGACAAGGTGGCGGCGGGTTTGCTGATCCAGCGCCTGCCGATCGAGGGCGAGGGCAATCTGGCCGGAAGGGCCGATTCGCTGCTGCGTGAGTCGGTGTTGGGCCAAAGCGAGGACTTCAGCCGCATCGCCATCTTGAGCAAGAGCCTCAAGCGAGAAGAGCTGCTCTCGCTGGATGCCGAAACCATTTTGCACCGTCTGTATTGGGAAGAACCGCTGGCCCGTTTTGAGCCCTACATTGGCGAGACCGGCCCTCGCTTTGCCTGCCGCTGCAACCGCGAGCGGGTGGCCAACATGATCCGCAGCCTGGGCACCGAAGAGGTTGAGGGCATCATCGCCGAGCAAGGTCAGGTCGAGGTGGGTTGTGATTTTTGCGGTGCGCAGTACCGCTTTGACCCGGTGGATGCAGCGGGCCTGTTCACCGGTTTGCCTGCCGATTTGCCCGGTGACTCGGTCCACTGAAAGGGCTGGTACTTTCTCATTGTGGGCGCGAGCCCCTGCTCGCGGATAAGTGAGCCGCCACGGCGCACATTCGACCGCAAGGGCGGCCTCCCGCAGGCCCCTCAGTTCAGACGCTTGGCCAGCAGCCCCGTGAACAACTGGTGTTCGCAGTCCGGGTCACTGCAGGCGTTGCATTGCCACACCATGCGGCCGGCATTGATGGCAAATTGGGCGTTTTCGCGGGTTGTGCGGGCGTTGTTGTCTTCGCCAGGCAGGCCCAAGGCCAGCAGGGCGTTGTTCAGGCGCTGGTGGCCTTGTCCGTAGACCACGCTGTAGGCGATGCCCGCACGCTCCAGCGCTTGCCGCAGCAGCGTGTCGATGGGGCCCCGTACATGCGGGCCGTCGCGCTGCAGGCCGTCGGCGACCCAGGGCAAGTCAATGCCGGTGACCAAGGTGCTGTCGTAAAGGCGTTGGTGTGCCAAGGCCATGGGGTACAGGCTGTCGTCGTCAAACAGCAAGTGGCTGTAAACCGCCGTCATGAGCGGCGCGGTGTCTGCAACCATCCAGCCCGCAGGTGCCTGCTCAACGGCGCGGGCTTGCGCGATGGCGATGTGCATTTGCTCGTCTGGACGGGGGGTGCGGCCTTCGCGCTGACACCAGTGACGCAGCACCTCGTCCACGGTGCAAACGGCCTGCCCACGCATCCGGATCACACTGGACAGGGCTTGCGC
>CAMCNQ010000227.1 GCA_945875955.1 Limnohabitans sp. Rim8
GCAGCTGGGCGTCGTCCATGCCGCTCAGTCGTCTTTCTTGTCGACCTTGCGTTCGGCCAGAGTGCTGCTGGCTTTGACCGGCAGGCCCTTGAGCTTGTTCAGGGCCTGGATCAAGGGAAAGTCTTTGTCTGAGCCCAATTCGGGCAAGCGGCGTTCAGCAGGGGATTTTTTGGAATCTTCTTCCAGCTTTTTGATGGCTTCTTCGCGGGCTTTCACGCGTGCAGGGTCTTTCGCTTCGGCGTCTTTGCCGTTGCTCAGGTGTTTATCCAGGTCGGCTTCCCGCGTGCGCAGGACCGAAAACACGTTGCCGTTTTCTGTCTCATCGAGCATCACATCGGGGATGATGCCTTTGGCCTGAATGGAGCGGCCATTGGGGGTGAAGTAACGCGCAGTGGTGATTTTGAGCGCCGTGTCTGGCCCAAGCTGGCGCACGGTTTGCACCGAGCCTTTGCCAAAGGTTTGGTTGCCCATGATGGTGGCGCGTTTGTAGTCTTGCAAAGCACCGGCCACGATTTCGCTGGCCGAGGCCGAGCCTTCATTGACCAGCACCACCAAGGGCACTGTTTTCAAGGCGCCGCCCGTGGCTTCGGTCAGCTTCTTGATCGGGTCGTTGGACGCATTGCGACGCCAAAATTGGGGCGCGGCTTTGTAGCTGAATTTGCTTTCTTCCAACTGGCCGTTGGTCGAAACCACGGTGACGTTTTCGGGCAAGAAAGCCGCTGACAAGGCCACGGCCGCATCAAGCAGGCCACCGGGGTCGTTGCGCAAGTCAAGCACCAGGCCTTTGAGATTGGGCTCTTGTTTGTACATCTCTTCAATTTTGCGGGCGAAGTCTGCCACGGTGCGCTCTTGGAATTGCGAGACGCGAATCCAGCCATAACCAGGCTCCATCACCTTGGATTTGACCGACTGGGTTTTGATCTCTTCGCGCACGATGCTGACCGGGAAGCTGCGGTTTTCCGATTTGCGGAAGATGGTCAGAACCACCTTGGTTTGCGGCTGGCCGCGCATGCGTTTGACGGCGTCATTCAGCGACAGTCCTTTGACTGCGGTGTCGTCGATTTTGGTGATCAGGTCATTGGTTTTGAGGCCTGCGCGGTCGGCTGGCGAGCCTTCGATGGGCGAGACCACCTTGACCAAACCATCTTCTTGGGTGATTTCAATGCCCACACCGACGAATCTGCCACTCGTGCCCTCAGAAAATTCCTTGAAGGTCTTTTTGTCGAAATACTGGGAATGGGGGTCCAAGCTGGCCACCATGCCAATGATGGCCTCGGTGATCAGCTTTTTTTCGTCCACGGGCTCGACATAGTCGCTCTTGACCATGCCAAAAACGGCGGCCAATTGCTGCAGTTCTTCCAAGGGCAAGGGGGCCATGTTGCCACGCGCCACGGTTTGCAACGAGACGGTGGTGAGGGCACCGGCCAAGGCACCGACGCTGAGCCAGCCTGCGATCTTGAGTTTATTTCCCATGTGCGTGAGTTCCCAGTCAGAAGCCGGTCAATATACACCCGCTGTGGGGGTGTTGGGGTGAAGAAGCTGTAAATGTCCCATGCAGCCACAGGCGTATGTTATTCAGGCTTTGCCTTGGTTGGCCACAGCAGCGGCAGCCGCTGCGGCGGCTTGGGCATCGCCCAGGTAGTAGTGGCGAATGGGTTGGAGCGCATCGTCCAGTTCGTACACCAAAGGGATGCCGTTGGGGATGTTGACCCCCACGATGTCCTCGTCGGAAATCTTGTCCAGGTATTTGATCAGGGCGCGGATGGAGTTGCCATGCGCGGCTATCAGAACGCGTTTGCCGGCCTTGATGCTGGGCGCGATGCTGTCGTTCCAAGCGGGCAGCACGCGGGCCACGGTGTCTTTGAGGCACTCGGTCAAGGGCACGTCTTGGGGCCGGGCGTAGCGGCGGTCAGCGCGTTCGCTGCGCGGGTCGCCGGGCTCCAGCGCGGGCGGCGGGGTGTCGTAGCTGCGACGCCAAACCAGCACCTGCTCTTGGCCGTACTGTTTGGCCATGTCGGATTTGTTCAGCCCTTGCAAAGCGCCGTAATGACGCTCGTTGAGGCGGTAGTCCTTGACCACAGGCAGCCAAGTGCGGTCCATTTCGTCCAGGGTGAACCACAGGGTGTGGATGGCGCGTTTCAAAACCGAGGTGTAGCAAAGGTCAAAGTCCCAGCCTTCGGCCTTGAGCAGTTTGCCTGCCGACATGGCTTGGCTCACGCCAGTAGGGGTCAGCTCGACGTCGGTCCAGCCGGTGAACCGGTTTTCCAGATTCCAGGTGGACTCGCCATGGCGGATCAGGACAATTTTGTACATGGTGTGAAAGCCGCGGAGGCTCAAAAAAACAAAGGGCAAGCCTGTCATTTTAGAATCCTAGGCTTGGCAGCCCGCTGACGGGCTGGTTTTTTTTGGTTAAAAGGGTCTGATCCGTGAATTTTCTCCTCGACAACTGGATGCTCATCACCTTGGCGGTGGTCTCGGGCGTGGCTTTGCTTTTACCCACTTTGAGCAAGGGCAGCGGCCTCAGCCCGCAAGAGATGGTGCAGCTGATGAACCGCGAAAAAGCCGTTGTCATCGACGTGTGTGAGCCCGATGAGTTCGCCAAAGGCCATGTGATCGGTGCCAAAAACCTGCCT
Source organism: Limnohabitans sp. Rim8 (assembly GCA_945875955.1). GTDB lineage: Bacteria > Pseudomonadota > Gammaproteobacteria > Burkholderiales > Burkholderiaceae_C > Limnohabitans_A. The sequence goes on from CAMCNQ010000227.1 coordinate 2,634, forward strand.
TTGGGCCAGTTGGAAGACAAGTTGGGGCAAGTGGTCAAAAACAAAACCGCCCAATTGGTCATGGTCTGCCAAGTCGGTGCCCGATCGGCGCGCGCTGTAGGCAGTGCGAAAAAACTCGGTTATGAAAACGTGCAATCGCTCGCGGGTGGCCTGAAGGCCTGGCAAGCGGCCAGCATGCCTGTCGAAAAAGCCTGAACCCAAGGAGCCCCACGTGCAAGCCGTCAAGATGTACACCACCGCCGTTTGCCCTTATTGCATCCGTGCCAAGCAGATCCTCAAGGCCAAGGGCGTAGAGCAGATCGAAGAAATCCGCATCGACCTCGATGCCGCCCAACGCGCGCACATGATGCAAGCGACTGGTCGGCGCACCGTGCCGCAAATTTACGTGGGCGACACCCATGTGGGTGGCTGCGATGACCTGATGGCATTGGACGCCAAAGGCGGCTTGCTGCCCTTGTTGCAAGCGGCCTGAGCCTGTTCTTCTGGCCAAAGGCATGGCCGAAAAGCCATGCCCTTGGCCATCGCCGATAATTCGGTGGTTTCAACCTTGGGCGGCCCTGCTGGGACTGCCCGCTTATTTTTTCAAGAGATTGCCATGACCGATACCGCCGTGAACACCGAGACCCTGGCCCCTGTTTTTCAAATTCAGCGCGTATACCTGAAAGAGGCTTCGCTGGAGCAGCCCAACTCGCCCGCGATTTTGCTGGAGCAGCAACAACCCAGCGTGGACATTCAACTGGGCGTGGAGGCCTCGCCTGCTGCAGACGGGGTGTTTGAAGTGTGCGTCACCGCCACGGTCCACACCAAAATTGGCGAAAAAACCGTCTTTTTGGTTGAATGCAAGCAAGGCGGCATTTTTGAAATCCGCAACGTGCCGGACGAGCAAATGGGCTCCATCATGGGCATCGCTTGCCCGCAAATCGTCTACCCCTATTTGCGCAGCAACGTGGCCGACGTGATCACCCGCGCTGGCTTTCCGCCAGTGCATTTGGCCGAAATCAATTTCCAAGCCATGTACGAGCAGCAGCAAGCCCAGCAAGCCGAGCAGGCCCAGCAAGCGATTCAATAAAACCGTGCGCTGGCCTGGCAAAGCGTGATGCACATCGCCGTCATCGGTGCCGGTGCCTGGGGTACAGCCATGGCGATGGCGGCTTGCCGCCACCCTGCAGGTCACCGTGTGCGCTTGCATGTGCGCGATGCGGCCCAAGCCCAGGCCATGACCGAGCAGGGGCAAAACCACCGCTACTTGCCGGGCATTGACTTGCCGGTGAGCTTGGCGGTGGTGTCTGGTGCATTGGAGCCCGAGCAGTGGCAGCAGACCGAGCCGGTTGATTTGTGGGTGGTGGCCACGCCGGTTTCGGGTTTGCGGGCCTGCCTGCAGCTTTTGCAATCTGTGCCTGCCCCTGTGGCTTGGCTGTGCAAGGGGTTCGAGTCGGACACTGGTTTGATGCCGCACGAGGTGCAGGTTGCAGTGGCACCCGCCATGCAGGCCGGGGCCTTGAGCGGGCCCAGCTTTGCCCTGGAAGTGGCGCTTGAACGCCCCACCGCCCTGGTGGCCGCCAGCGCCCACGCGGCGGTGCGCGAGGCGATGGTGCAGGCCTTTCATGGCCCCGCACTGCGGGTCTATGCCAACGACGACATCGTCGGGGTGGAGGTGGGTGGGGCGGTCAAAAACGTGCTGGCGATTGCCACCGGCTTGTGCGATGGCCTGGATTTGGGCCTGAATGCGCGCGCCGCACTGGTGACCCGCGGTTTGGCCGAAATGAGCCGTCTGGGCCTGGCCTTGGGGGCCAAGGCCGAAACCTTCATGGGCCTGTCGGGGCTGGGCGATTTGGTGTTGACGGCCACGGGTGATTTGAGCCGCAACCGCAAAGTGGGCCTGTTGCTGGCACAAGGCATGAGTTTGGCGCAGGCCGTGGCATCGCTGGGGCATGTGGCCGAGGGGGTTTACAGCGCCCGCACCGTCTGGCAGCGGGCCCAAAGCCTGGCCGTTGACATGCCCATCACCGAGGCCGTGGTGGCCCTGCTCGATGGCCGCTTGCATGCACGCGCGGCGGTGCAAGCCTTGATGGGGCGCGAGCCCCGGGTAGAGGCGGTTTAGGCCAGGCGCGCGTGATGCATATTCAAAGGGCTGTGCTTTGAGGGTCATCGCACGTGAAAAAATATTTCATATCACGCAAGTGTTCTTTTTTCAAACGCGACTTTGTGGGTGGGGATACAAATAGATACCTGTGCAATAGCTCAGGTGATTGCCCTTCAAACCCAGCTGCAGGCGGCTTGCGATGGCCGGATTTTGTCAGCGCATTGCTCAGGCCTCAGCTGGGCGTGTAGGCCAACCGGACGTAAATAGGCGCAAAGGCTTCGGCCTGGGTGATCTCGATCAGGGTTTCTTTGGCCAGCTCCAGCAAGGCGAGGAAGGTCACCACCAGCACGGGCGTGCCCAAAGTGGGGTCAAACAGGTTTTCAAACTCGACGAATTTGCGGCCTTGCAGGTGTTTGAGCACGGTGGTCATGTGTTCGCGCACACTGAGCTCTTCACGGCTGATCT
>CAMCNQ010000228.1 GCA_945875955.1 Limnohabitans sp. Rim8
TCGGTGCCCGCTGTCAGGCCTGGCATGGGGTAGTTTTCATTCAGCAACGTGAGGTAGTAAAACACGTTCTCTTGCTTTTCCACCATGCGCTGCAAGCCATGGTGCAAGATGATGCCGACCTCGTGTGCAAACGTCGGGTCATAAGACACGCAGTTGGGAATGGTGCCCGCCATGATGTGGCTGTGGCCGTCTTCGTGCTGCAGGCCTTCGCCATTGAGTGTGGTGCGGCCCGAGGTGCCGCCGAGCAAAAAGCCACGCGCTTGCATGTCGCCCGCAGCCCAGGCCAAGTCGCCAATGCGCTGAAAGCCAAACATCGAGTAGTACACGTAAAACGGCACCATGATGCGGTTGCTGGTGCTGTAGCTGGTGGCCGCAGCGATCCAGCTGGACATGCCACCGGCTTCGTTGATGCCCTCTTGCAAGATCTGACCGGCCTTGTCTTCCTTGTAGTACATCACCTGTTCTTTGTCGACCGGGGTGTACTGCTGGCCAGCCGGGTTGTAAATGCCGACTTGGCGGAACAAACCCTCCATGCCGAAAGTGCGCGCCTCGTCCACAAGAATAGGCACCACGCGGGGCCCCAAGGCCTGGTCGCGCAGCAACTGCGTCAAAAAGCGCACATAGGCCTGGGTGGTGGAGATTTCACGGCCTTCGGCGGTGGGCTCCATCACGGCTTTGAAGGTTTCGATGGACGGCACGGTGAAGCTCTCATCGGCTTTGGTGCGGCGGTGCGGCAAATAACCGCCCAGGGCTTCGCGCCGCTCGTGCAGGTAACGCATCTCGGGCGTGTCGTCGGCGGGTTTGTAAAACGGGATCTTGGACAACTCGCTGTCTGGAATCGGAATATTGAAGCGGTCGCGCATGTACTTGATGTCTTCATCCGACAGCTTTTTGGTCTGGTGGACGGTGTTTTTGCCCTCGCCCGCTTTGCCCATGCCAAAGCCCTTGACGGTTTTGATCAACAAGACGCTGGGCTTGCCCTGGGTGTTGACCGCTTCGTGGTAAGCGGCATAGACTTTTTGCGGGTCATGGCCACCGCGCTTGAGGTTCCAAATGTCGTTGTCCGACAGGTGCGCCACCATCTCCAGCGTGCGCGGGTCCCGACCGAAAAAATGTTTGCGCACAAATGCGCCGTCGTTGGCTTTGAAGGCTTGGTAGTCGCCGTCCAAGGTGTCCATCATGATTTTGCGCAACGCGCCGTCTTTGTCGCGGGCCAGCAAGCCGTCCCATTCGCTGCCCCACAAGAGCTTGATGACGTTCCAGCCGGAACCGCGAAACTCGCCTTCGAGTTCTTGCACGATTTTGCCGTTGCCGCGGACCGGGCCGTCCAGGCGCTGCAAATTGCAGTTGACGACAAAGATCAGGTTGTCCAGGTTTTCACGGGCGGCCAAGCCGATCGCGCCCAAAGACTCCACCTCGTCCATCTCACCGTCGCCGCAAAACACCCAGACCTTGCGGTTTTCGGTATTGGCGATGCCACGGGCGTGCAGGTATTTGAGAAAACGCGCTTGGTAGATCGCCATCAAGGGGCCCAGGCCCATGGACACCGTGGGGAACTGCCAGAACTCGGGCATGAGTTTGGGGTGCGGGTAGCTCGACAGCCCTTTGCCATCGACTTCTTGGCGGAAGTTGAGCAACTGCTCTTCGCTCAAGCGGCCTTCCAAATAGGCACGCGCATACACGCCGGGCGACACATGGCCCTGTATGTAGAGGCAGTCGCCGCCGTGGTTTTCACTTTCGGCATGCCAAAAATGGTTGAACCCGGCACCAAACATGTGGGCCAAAGACGCAAATGAACCAATGTGCCCCCCCAAGTCTCCACCGTCGGCCGGGTTGTGGCGGTTGGCTTTGACCACCATGGCCATGGCGTTCCAGCGCATGTAGGCGCGCAGCCGCTCTTCGATCTCGATGTTGCCCGGGCAACGGGCCTCTTGGTTGGGCTCGATGGTGTTGACATAAGCCGTGGTGGCCGAAAACGGCATGTCTATGCTGTGTTGCCTGGCTTCTTCCAGCAACTCTTCCAGCAAAAAGTGCGCGCGCTCTGGGCCTGCTTTTTCAATCACGGCGGACAAAGCGTCCATCCATTCGCGCGTCTCCTGCGCGTCCGGATCCACTGTCGCCTGTTGGTGTGTAGCCGATGTCATGTTTGTCTCCTGAACATGTATTGAACAAATTTTTGGAAATTCTCCCATATTTTTCTATAAATTTCAAATAGTGCTTTTCATTTTCACATAGCGAAATTTGCAGAAAAATGCCCGGCAAATCCCAAGCAAGCAGGACACGCTTGTCGCCTAAACTCGCGGGCATGGAATTGAACAAAGCAGCAGCGGTTGTCAAAAAGGTTGGGCCTTGGGCTTGGTGGCGGTCTTGGTGGCGGCGTCAATCCCCCACCCGGCAGGACCGTTTCGCCAACCTGGCACCCGTAGCAGCCGTGGTCTTGTTTTTGGCGGCGATTGCCACCGCATTTTGGTATTTGCGCGTGGAAGAAGTCGAGCGCGAACAAGAAGCCATCAAACGGGATGTGGAATACGCGCAGCAGCGTTTGCGCCTGCGGTTGCTGGAGCGGCAAGAGCAGGTCATGCGCCTGGCCCGGGACATTTCCAACAAAGAAATACGCACCGTTCAATTCATTTCACGCGCAGAGGCCTTGGTCCAACAATACCCTGAATTGATGTCGCTGAGCTGGATTGACGACAGCCGCCGCGTCATCGCCAACCAAAGTGTGTCCAGCCTAGCGCTGGGCCAAGAACTCAAGGCAGGTGGTGTGCTCAAAGTGGGCGAAACCGAAGCCCACTTCAGTTTGGCCCGCGATTTGATGCAGCCCATTTACGGCCAGGTTCAAAGCGGCACTGATCGCGAGACCCCAGCAGCGCTGTTGCAACTGCACACGCCGTTGACCAATGACCAAGGCCGTTTCAGCGGCGTGCTGCTGGCCGAGTACACGATGGAAGGGCTGCTGCGCTACGGCATCCCCACCGAGGTTTTGGCCAAGTACGCCGTGGCACTGAAAAACGGCACAGGCCAAGTCCTGGCCGGCCAAACCATTCCCGAAAGGGTCGCTTTGTGGCAATTGCTGCCCGCCAGCAAAAAGCCCAACAACGACTACGAAGTGCCAGTGTCACCTGTGGGCAACGACCTGGTCTTGCATGCCCAAGCCTGGCGCACCTCGCAAGGCTTGGTCGGCAGTGGGCTGTTCTGGTTGGTCTCGGTGCTCAGCACCATGACCGCCTGGATGCTGATTGGCAACTGGCGTCACACCCGCAGACGCATCCAAGCCCAAAAGGCCTTGGTGGCCGAAACCAACTTCCGCAGGGCCATGGAAAACTCGATGCTGACCGGCATGCGGGCCTTGGATTTGCGTGGACGCATCACCTACGTCAACCCCGCTTTTTGCCAAATGACCGGCTGGAGCGAAGCCGATCTGGTCGGTGCCGTGGCCCCCTTTCCTTATTGGCCAGAGCAAGACCGGGAGTTGTTGACCCGGCGGTTGGAGGAGGAGATCAGCGGCCAGCATTCGGCGGGTGGCTTTCAAGTTCGCGTGAAGCGCAAAAACGGGCACATTTTTGATGCCCGCATGTACGTCTCGCCGCTGATCGACGCCGCAGGCAAGCAAACCGGCTGGATGACGTCCATGACCGACATCACCGAGCCCAACCGCATTCGGGAGCAATTGGCCAGCTCGCACGAGCGCTTCACCATCGTGCTCGAAGCGCTGGACGCCTCCGTTTCGGTGGCTCCCTTGGGCAGCGAAGAGCTGCTGTTTGCCAACAAAATGTACCGCCTGTGGTTTGGTCAGAACACACAGGGGCACCTGCGCTTGTTGCAGCGCGCCGGGGCCAGCGAGGTCAGCAGGCGCTCCGACGACGTTGATGAGCTGGCCGGACTGCCCACCGAGAGCTTGACGGTGGTGTCGGAAAACGCCGAGATTTACCTGCCCGAACTGGACAAATGGCTGGAGGTGCGTTCGCGCTACATCAATTGGGCCGACGGGCGTTTGGCCCAAATGGTCATTGCCAGCGACATCACACCGCGTCGCCAGGCCGAAGAACTGGCCGCCCAGCAAGCCGAGCGCGCCCAAACCGCCAGCCGTTTGATCACCATGGGCGAGATGGCCTCCAGCGTGGCCCATGAACTGAACCAGCCGCTGACCGCCATCAGCAATTACTGCAGCGGCATGATCTCGCGCATCAAGTCCCAGCAAGTCAATGAAGAAGACCTGTTGTCGGCCCTGGAAAAAACCGCGCGCCAAGCGCAGCGGGCGGGCCAAATCATTTTGCGCATCCGCAGCTTTGTCAAACGCAGCGAGCCCAACCGCAGCCTGTCCGCCGTGTCGTCCATGGTCAGTGAGGCCTTGGAGTTGGCCGACATTGAAATGCGCAGACGCCATGTGCGCTTGACCCACCACATGGCTGCCCGCCTGCCCACGCTCATGGTCGACCCGATCTTGATTGAGCAGGTGCTCATCAACCTGATGAAAAACGCCGCCGAGTCGATTGACAACGCCAACCGGCCTGCGGGGCAGCGCCAAGTCGAGCTGCGCATCGTGCCCAAACAGATCAACCACCAAGCGGTGGTGGAGTTTTCTGTGACCGACACTGGGCGCGGCCTGCCGCCAGAAGACATCGAAAGGGTTTACGAGGCCTTTTTCTCCACCAAGGTCGAGGGCATGGGCATTGGCCTGAATTTGTGCCGCAGCATCATTGAGTCGCACCAAGGCAGGATCGCGGCCGAGAACCTCTACAATGCCGACGAGGTGATCGGTTGCCGGTTTTCCTTCTGGATTCCGGTCGAAGCCACGTTGGCCAAAATCAACCCACAGGGGTAAATGCATGAGTTTGATTCCGAAAAAAGGCACTGTTTACGTCGTGGACGACGACGAAGCGGTGCGCGATTCCCTGCAATGGTTGCTCGAAGGCAAGGATTACCGCGTGCGCTGCTTTGACAGTGCCGAGTCGTTCATCAGCCGCTATGACCCGCGAGAAGTGGCGTGCCTGATCGCCGACATCCGCATGGGCGGCATGACCGGACTGGAATTGCAAGACCGACTGATCGAGCGCCACTCGCCTTTGCCCATCGTCTTCATCACCGGCCACGGCGACGTACCCATGGCGGTGAACACCATGAAAAAAGGCGCGATGGACTTCATCCAAAAACCCTTCAA
>CAMCNQ010000229.1 GCA_945875955.1 Limnohabitans sp. Rim8
CCTGATGAGCCGTCCACCTTTGCAAAATTTGTCGGCCATCACCTCCCGTCCGCACGACTTGGCGGTGCTGCCCTACACCAGTGGCACCACAGGCTTGCCCAAGGGCTGCATGCACACGCACAGCACCATCATGCACAACGCCATGGCCAGCAGCTTGTGGGGCAATGGCACACCTGAAAATGTGACGCTCTGTGTGGTGCCCATGTTCCACATCACCGGCATGGTCAGTGTGATGCACACCAGCATCTTTTTGGGAGCCAGTCTGGTGATCATGCCGCGCTGGGACCGCGATGTGGCGGGGCACCTGATTTCCAAATGGAAAGTCACGCACTGGACAAACATCCCGACCATGGTGATCGATTTGTTGGGCAGCCCGAAAATCGACAGCTATGACCTGTCAAGCCTGACCTACATTGGTGGCGGCGGTGCGGCCATGCCCGAAGCGGTGGCGCAGCGCTTGCTCGATCAGTTTGGTTTGCGTTATGTGGAAGGTTATGGCTTGACCGAAACCGCCGCCCCATCGCACTCCAACCCGCCCGATGCCCCGAAAAAACAGTGTCTGGGCATCCCCTTCATGAGCGTGTCTGCGCACATCGTGGATCCCGACACCCTGGCCGAGTTGCCCTTGGGCGAGTCTGGCGAGATTGTGATCAGCGGGCCACAGGTCTTCAAGGGCTATTGGAAGCGCCCAGAAGCCACGGCGCAGGCCTTTTTTGAGCGAAACGGCCAAAGCTTTTTTCGCTCGGGCGACATGGGTCGAATCGATGAAGAAGGCTATTTTTTCATGACCGATAGGCTCAAACGCATGATCAATGCCAGCGGCTTCAAGGTTTGGCCGGCTGAAGTTGAGGCCCTGATGTTTCGCCACCCGGCCATCCAAGAGGCCTGCATCATTGCCACGCGAGACGCCTATCGCGGTGAATCGGTCAAGGCGGTGGTCGTCTTGCGGCAAGAACACAAGGGCAAGGTGTCGGAGCAGGACATCATCGATTGGTGCCGCGAAAACATGGCCGTCTACAAAATGCCCCGGGTGGTGAGTTTTGTCGATGCGTTGCCCAAAAGCGGCAGCGGCAAGGTCATGTGGCGCGCCTTGCAAGAGGCAGAAATGGTGCGTTTGCTTGCGCCTGCGGAGGGTTCATGAGTTTGAAACTGTCAGTGCTTGACCAGTCTGCGGCTGTCGAAGGTCGCGGGCAAGATGCCACGATTCGACAAACCCTGGCGCTGGCCCAAAAAGCCGAGGCCTGGGGCTACCACCGTTTTTGGGTGAGTGAGCACCACAGCCACCCCAGCATTGTGGGCACAGCACCCGAAGTTTTGATGGCCGCCATTGCCGCCCGCACCCAACGCATTCGCATTGGCAGTGCCGGTGTCATGCTGCCGCATTACGCCGCCCTCAAGGTGGCCGAGCAGTTTCGCGTGCTCGATGCCCTGGCACCGGGCCGGATTGATCTGGGCGTGGGCCGTGCGCCCGGCAGCGATGGCCGCACCGCGCAATTGCTCAACCCCGACCGCAACGCCTCGGAGCGTTTTCCGCAGCAGGTCATGGAATTGCAAGCTTGGGTGAACGGGCAAAACCTGCCGCCAGGCCACCCAGGCCACAACGTGTACGCCTACCCGCAGTCTGACACCGCACCCAAGTTGTGGATGCTGGGCAGCTCGGACTATGGCGCACAACTGGCTGCGCACTTGGGCTTGCCTTATGCGTTTGCCTATTTCATCACAGACGGGCAGGGCGCCGATGTTGCCCTGCAGATTTACCGCGAGACCTTCCGCCCCAGTCAAGCGCTGCCCAAGCCCGCTGCTGCCCTGTGCGTTTGGGCCTTGGCCGCCGACACCGACGAAGAGGCTTTGCGCCTGTTTGAAAGCCGTGCCCGCTGGAAGATGGACCGCAACCTGGGCCGCATCGGTGCGCTGCTGCCACCCGACGAAGCGGTGCGCGATTACAGTCCCGCCGAGCAGTTTGCGCTGCAACGCATGCGTGATGGCGCGCTGATCGGCTCGGCCGCCACGGTGGCTGCCAAGTTGCGGCAATTGGCTGCGCGCCTTAACGTTCAAGAGTTGGTGATCATCACCTGGACACACGACCCCGAGGCCCAAAGTCGATCGTATGAGTTGTTGGCACAGGCGTTTGAACTGTCTGCCACCGTCTGAAGTTTTTTTTATTTTAGGAAATCAACATGTTCACCACCGCAATAGCCGGAAGCCTGCCCAAACCCGCCTGGTTGGCCGAAACCGAAAAACTCTGGCCGCAATGGAAAGCCCAAGGCCCAGAGCTGCAGCAGGCCAAGGCCGATGCCACCTTGTTGTGGATCAAGATGCAAGAGGATGCGGGCTTGGACGTGATTGGCGACGGCGAGCAAGCCCGTCAGCACTTTGTGCATGGCTTTGTCGAGCAGGTCGAAGGCATTGACTTTGTGAACAAAGTCACCATGGGCATACGCAACAACCGCTACGACGCCCAGGTGCCGCAAGTCATCGCGCCCTTGCGTTTGAAGGGCCGGGTGCATGCATTTGAAGCCCAATTGGCCAGAGCCCACACCCAGAAAAAACTCAAATTCACCTTGCCTGGCCCGATGACGATCGTCGACACCGTGGCGGATCGCTTTTATGGCGACAAGTTCAAGATGGCCATGGCCTTTGCTGAATTGCTCAACCAAGAGGCCTTGGCGCTGCAGGCCGATGGCGTGGACATCATCCAGTTTGACGAACCGGCCTTCAATGTCTACATGGACGAAGCCGCCGACTGGGGCGTCAAGGCGCTCGAGGTGGCCGCGCGGGGCCTGACCTGCACCACGGCCGTGCACATTTGCTACGGTTACGGCATCGAAGCCAACAACAAATGGAAAGAGACCCTGGGCGACGAATGGCGTCAGTACGAAAAGGTGTTCCCCGCCTTGGCCAAGAGCAGCATCCAACAGGTCAGCCTGGAGTGCATGCACTCGCATGTGCCCATGGAAATGATGAAGTTGCTGGAAGGCAAAGACGTGATGGTCGGCGTGATCGACGTGGCCAACCCGGTGGTGGAAACAGCCGAAGAGATCGCCGACACCATTGGCCGCGCATTGCAGTTTGTGCCCAAAAACCGCCTGATCGCCTGCACCAACTGTGGCCTGGCGCCGATGAGCCGCGCTGTGGCCGAGGCCAAACTCAGGGCGCTGGCCGAAGGCGCCAAGCTGGCCAGTCAGCGCTATGCTTGAATGGCTGCCAGTGCGATGTCGTCTGGCATGCTGAGCACGCCGGTTACCGGGTCAAAACCGACCCGGCGCAGGTGAAGGCCCAGTGCGGCGTCCATCGATTGGGAATGGTTGGCAAACCACTGGCCCAGTTGGTTGGCCATTTTGCGGATCAAAGCCAAGTCGCCTGACGCACGGGCACTGAGCCCCTCATTCATCACCTGCAGCACCACTTGGTGCTGTGTGCTGTGGATGTGGGCGCAAGAAAATTGGCTGGCGTGCATCCAGCGGTTTTCCCGCTCAAAGACGCAGGCTGTGTGCTGGACCAGGTCATGCCAGCGAGAGACCAGCAAGGCATCGGGCGCTTCATGTGCCAAGTCCAGCAAAGCCACGAAGGTTCTCAGGCCGTCGTCCATGGCGGGCATGTCCAGTGACAAGGCCTCGCTCCATACCAATCTGCTCATCGGTTTCTCCAGTGCAATGGGTTCAGATTAGGGGCAAGCGCTTGGCCGGGCCTTGATTCACATCAGCATGTGCAATCAAAGTTGGCCGCTTTGCCTGTGCTGAACTGCACGGCGTTATGCTTATGCTTTTTGTCTGATTTCGACTGGACGTGTTCATGCCTCAACAAACGCTGCAACCCCCTTTGACCGTGCCCGACCAACTCAATGCCACGTTGTTTGCTCAGGGCTTTGCGGTGCTCGGTTCGGCCAGTGTGTGCGCTTTGGCGGGCATCACTGCACAAGAACTGCAAGCGATGGAGCCCAGTTGGCAAGATCTGCCTCCAGACCAGTACCTGAAAGATGGCGGGCGATACCGCCGAAGGCGTCATGCCAGCTTTGAAGTCACCGGCGATCGGGCTCAGGCCATGCCGCACCGCGCCCACTGGCAACCCTTGTCTTACAACGCCTTGCATGGCGGCATGCAGCGCTGGTTTGAGCCTATGGCCGCCGAAGTGCTCCAGCAAACCGCTTGGCAAAAGCTGTTGTGTTGGCTCGGTCATGTGGCATCTGCGGCGCAAGGCCACCAAACTTGGTTCACTGAAGCGCACCAATTTCGCATCGACACCACCGACGGCATTGGTCGCCCAACACCCGAAGGGGCGCACCGCGACGGGGTCAATTGGGTGGCAGTTTTTTTGGTGGGGCGTCACGGCATCAAAGGCGGCGAAACCCGGGTGTTTGAGATGGACAGCCCAAGGGGCCAACGCTTCACATTGAGCGAGCCCTGGTCCTTGCTGCTGATGGACGACAGCCGCGTCATCCATGAGACCACCCCGATTCAGCCCGAGCTTGCCGGGGGCTGGCGCGACACTTTGGTGGTGACGCTGCGCGCGGGTGGCTTTTTGGATGAGCCCAGCCTGAAAAGCCCCTCGGTCAGTCCCTGAAGTTGTCGAAACTCAGGGGCAGGTCGGGCATGTCCTTGCGCAGCACGGCCATGGCCGCTTGCAGGTCATCGCGTTTGGTGCCGGTGACGCGCACCGCATCGCCTTGGATGGAGGCCTGCACCTTGATCTTGCTTTCTTTGATGATCTTGGTGATTTTTTTGGCATCTTCGGTCTCAATGCCATTTTTCACCTTGATCACTTGCTTGACCTTGTCGCCGCCGATTTTTTCGACTTTGCCAATGTCCAGAAAGCGCACATCCACATTCCGTTTGGTCAGCTTGTTGCGCAGGATGTCTTCAACCTGGGTGAGCTGGAACTCGGCATCGCCAAACATCGTGATCTCCTTGTCCTTGAGTTCGATCTTGGCCGACGTGCCTTTGAAGTCAAATCGGGTGCCAATTTCTTTGGCAGAGGTGTCAACGGCGTTGCGCACTTCGACCATATTGGGTTCACAAACGGTATCAAACGAGGGCATGGCAGAAATATCCAAGGTTGGGAATGCGACAATTCTCCCATGAACTTGGAGAAAAACGTCCCATTGCAGCCGTACAACACGTTCGGCATCGCCGCCAGGGCCCATGCCTT
>CAMCNQ010000230.1 GCA_945875955.1 Limnohabitans sp. Rim8
GCGCGCAGCGGCGACCGCAAGAACACGGGCCAGGGTGCTTTTACCAACGCCCCCTTTTTGCCCAATAAAGGATGCTATCCGCATAAAAAACCCCTCAAAATAATGGAACACCTCGAATGCGCTGATCGGCTGGACTTGACCCGCAACAAAGCCTGTTGAGCTTTATGAATGGGCTTGGCTTTGCCCATGCAGTATCGGTCAAAACGCCAGTCTTGCAAGATACCGACGGCCTATTGGACATCGGATGCAACCAACAAACAGCGGTCTTTCATGAAAAAAATTCAGGGCCTCGAACAAAGACGACATCAAGCGCAAATAAATGGAGTCCGTTTGCGCTTGCGTGTTTTGAGCCAAGGCAAGCCGTATTTTTGATGGCAGGCATGTGCTGAACTTTTCCAAAAAAGATTCTGAAGGCGAGCGACCTGTTGAATGTGAAATTTTTGCGAAGCAAATGCGTCAGTTTCGTGTCCAAATCAAAGCCCGTCAAGGCGAAAAGATCTGGCGTTTTCAAACAAGGGATGAGCGCATTCACATTCATCACCGTGTCATCTGAAAAATCCAAGATCAAGCATTGATGAAACCCAAATGCCATGAAATCTGCATTGAAAAAAGTATTGATCGTGGGCAGCGCACCCGACGCCGTCTGCACAGCCGCCTGGGACACCTCCTTTTTTTCTCACATCCTGGCCATCAACAACGCTTGGATGGCCTGCCCTTCTTGGAATTGCCTGATTTATCCCGAAGACTTCCCAGCCGACAGACAGCCCTGTGCAAAGGCGCTTGAAGGCAAACAAGTGGTCACTGCCCAAGAATTCGTGCCCGTCCAAAATCAATTTGGTGGTTTTGTCTATGCAGGTGGCACCATGTCGTTCACCGCGGGTTATTGGGCACTGGGTGCGCTCAAACCAGATGTCATCGCCTACATCGGCTGCGACATGGTGTACGACCAAGAACCTGGCCAATCGACGCATTTTTACGGCCGCGGCGCGGCCGACCCCTTGCGCGAAGATGTCACCCTGCAAAGCCTGGAAGCCAAGTCCTTGCGCTTGCAGGCCTTGGCCAGTCGCAAGTCTTGCGCAGTGGTCAACTTGTCCCAGCGGCCCAGCTCAAGGCTTTTGTTTCCACGCATTGAACTGCAGGCGCTTGAGGAACTGACACAGCCAGCGCTCCCTGCCATGCTCAACACGCCTGCCGTAGAAAGCGCCTTGCGCGCCGAATCTGAACTGGGCTACTGGGTGGAATCCGGAAGGTATTGGGAGGCCTGCGGCAAATTTGACCGGGACAAACTGCGCGCCATCGATGCCCTTTGGCTCGCCACCGCCAGCAAAGCGGTTGACCCCTCCTCTTGTTTTTCCAACCATTGATGCGATGACCAAAACCATGACACCCGTGCGCCAGCTTGAAGCCGAATCGGTTTTGGCATCCGACGGACTTCGCTACAAATTCAAAGGCGGTGGGTCGCCTTTCCAAGATTCGGCGAACATGTCCACCATGAGTTGCTACCGTTGCGGGCTTCACAAAGCGCGCGCCATGGGCAGTTTTGCCCGCCTGCTGAACCAACGCATGTTCGTCTGTCAAGACTGCACTTGCAAAGTGAAGGGTTCGCGCGCTTGATTTTGGAAACGATTCGCCCGGGTTTTCAGCGCCAGGCGTAAGCAAAACGTCTTGACCAAACAAGGCCGCTGTCAAAGGGTCCGCTGACAATGAAGCATGCGGCCAAAGCTCTGTCCATCATGAGGCAAAGGGCATGGCCGACGCCTTAAGACCCCTTGAAAACTGGGCGTCTTTTTTCGAGAAAGGCGGAACACCCCTCATGGGCATCCTCTGTTTGAAGCAGCAAGCTGATGGTGGCAGCCTCATGATGCAAGGCCGCGCTCAAAGGCATATCAGCCCCTTGCACCATGGAAGTTTTAAGCAGTTTTAAAGCCCAGGGCGACTTTTCGGAAATGCTGTGCGCCAAAGCCATGGTCTGCGTCATCAATTCCGACTGAGGCACAGCACGATTGACCAAGCCAATGTGTACCGCCTCGGCCGCAGACAGAAAATCGCCGGTGAACATCAGCATCTTCGCGTGACACAAGGGAATTTGCCGCATCAGGCGTTGCGAGCCGCCACCACCAGGAAACAAACCCAGTTTGATTTCCGGTAAACCGATCTTGGCATTTTCAGCCATCAATCGGATGTCGGTGGTCAACATGAATTCAGCGCCCCCCCCTAGGGCCCAGCCGTTGACAGCAGCAATGACGGGTTTGGCGCACACTTCGAAGCGGCGAAACACCCGGTGCAACACCTGTGTGAAGTCTTTGTAATGTGACAGCGCATGCCGACTGTTCAGATCGGCAATATTGCCTCCCGCCATGAAGGTGCGGTCGTCGCATCCCGTCACCACAATCACACGCACTTGTTCATCTTGCTCCAAGATGTCCAAGGCTTGCTCCATGCCATGGATCATGGGCAAGTCCAAGGTGTTCATCGATTCGGGGCGGTTGAAGGTCATCACACCCACTGCATTTTCGCGGCGCGTCAGCACATGGGCTTGGGCTTGGGCTTGGGCTTGGGACATGGCAATCTCCTCTTGATCAGGTGTCAATAGATGGGGAACACGTTCAGGGCTGACGGTGGCGTTTTTTCCATGACCGCAAGTCCATCATGCCCACCTCTTTGCGAGGGTCACTGTCGGCTGCAAACAACTGGTGTTTTTGAATTTTTTGTGTGCCAGTGGTGGGGATTTCGTTGGTGAACCACAGCCAACCTGGCGCTTTGAAGTAGGCCAAATTGGCGTCACAGTGGTCAAACAATTCGCGAACCAGCGCATCGTCTGCGGTGTTAGGGACGGTCTGGCCGGGCTTGAGCACCACGCATGCCAACACCTCCTCTTCACGGACTTCGTCCTGAACCGCCAATACAGCGGCTTGCGCAACCCCTGGGTGACTTTGCAACACGGCTTCAACTTCAGCGGCCGCAATGTTTTCCCCAGACCGGCGGATGATGTTTTTTCGCCGCTCCAAAAAATGCATCAAGCCATCGGCATGGCGCACAACAATGTCGCCCGTGTGGAACCATCCGCCACGCCACGCGTGTTCGGTGGCATTCTCGTCATCCAAATAACCACTGAAGAAGTCACGGCGGGGTGAACTGGCCGAGTCTCGCACCAACAGTTCACCCGGTGTTCCGTGCGGAACGTCTTCATCGGCATCGTCAACAACCCGCACCTGCATGCCCGGCTGCACCCGACCAATCGCGCGCGTGCCGACTTGGCGTGGCAGTTCCGCATCAAAAATCGCACGGACCATTTCGGTCATACCCCATATTTCAATCAAAGGGTATCCAAAGCGTTGCTCAAACTCGGCATGCCGCTGCGGATCAACGCCCGCGCCAATGGCAAAACGGACCCGATGGTCACGCTCCAGCGGATGACTGGCTTGGTTGAGCAGCATCGGCACCACGACACCCAGGTAATGCACCACCGTTGCTTGAGATTCATGGACCTCGGTGAACCAGCGTGAAACCTGAAAACGATCGGTCTGAATTTGACAGTTTCCTTTGAGCATGGCGCAATAAAAAGAAAAAATCGAAGCGTTCACATGGAAAACAGGCAGCGGGTTGTAGATGCGCTCGCAAGCTTCGCCAAATTCAATCAAATCACCACGCGTTGCATACCAGCGACCCGCAGCCAATTCGTAGCGGTGAGACATCAGGCATCCCTTGGGTCGACCGGTGGTTCCAGAGGTGTAAAGCACGCTGGCGATGCAGGCCGAATCGGGCTTTATGGATGTGGCAGGAACGCTTGCACCGGGCAGGACCATCTTCTGACTCAACTCAACTGCCGCCGGTTGAACCACTGAGACAGCCAAAGCTTTGTGTAAAAGCGAGGCCATTGGGTCGACAAACACCACCAAGTCAAGCTTGGCGTGATCGATCACGTAAGCCATCTCGGGAGGTCGGTGGTCTGGGTTCAGTGGCACACAACAAATGCCCAGTGCATTCATGGCCAGCTTGTGCAAAAAATGCGCCAACCTGTTTTCCAACAACAAGCCCACACGGTGGCCAACACCGTAACCTGCCTGTTGGTATGTTTGCATCAAGTCTTGAACTGCCTCCGCCACTTCGGCATAAGTCAGTGTTTGACCTGCTGGCGAATAGGCCCTGGCGGGATTGGCGGGAGCCACCAAGAACGGCCGCTGCGCGTAGGCTTTTGCAGCAGCAAAAAAAACCTCTGGAATGGTTGAAGTTTCACTGATCTCAATCATGTCGCCTCCTTCATTGCATTGTTTTTTTGAATTCTGGTCAGAGCCTGAGCACGCCGTAACCCATTTCGCCAAAGGGCGCATTCAATGAAGCAACAATGGCCATACCAAGGGCATTGCGTGTGTCCAACGGGTCCAAGATGCCGTCATCCCAGAGTTCAGAGCTGGAGTAATAGGCATCGCTTTCAGCCTTGAAACTCTCAAGAACAGGTTGGCGAATGGCCTCGATGTCTTCTTCGCTCAATAGCTTGCCTTCGCGCTGCAGTTGACGAATCTTCACATCCGCCAAGGTGTTTGCCGCTTGTTCTGCGCCCATCACAGCGATTTGCGATTGCGGCCACATCCACAAAAACCGTCCGTCGAATGCACGCCCACACATGCCGTAATTTCCAGCGCCAAAAGAACCGCCAACGATGACCGTGAACTTTGGCACCGAGCATCCCACCTGGGTCATGATCATCTTTGCACCGTCTTTGGTGATGCCACGTTCTTCGTATTCGCGCCCTACCATGTAGCCGGTGATGTTTTGCAAAAAAACCAGCGGTGTACGGTCGCGGTCACACAGGCGCATAAAGTGTGCGGCTTTGAGCGAACTGTCGTTGAAAAGCACGCCGTTGTTGGCGAGGATGCCCACCTTGCAACCCCAAATTCTTGCAAAGCCACAGACCATGGTGGTGCCGTAATCGGGTTGGTATTCATGAAAGTGACTGCCGTCGACGATGCGGGCAATCACCTCTCGCATGTCAAAACCAATCTTCCAATCTGAGGGAATGATGCCGTACAACTCTTGGGGATCGTAAAACGGGGGCTCTGGCTCAATACGGTCAATCCGCTGTTTGAGAACGGGCGTTGTCTGCGCAAGAATATCGCGCGCCAAGGCCATTGCATGCGGTTCA
>CAMCNQ010000231.1 GCA_945875955.1 Limnohabitans sp. Rim8
ACAGCAGGCAAATCGGCATGGGCAGCAACGCCATCCGGTTGGCGCCAAGACCAGCCGGGACGGCGTACCCATCCGCCCACATACTCAAAACCACCGCCCTCTTTTTCGGCCCGGGTGACGGTGCCGGTGGCGCGCACATAGCGCTCAAACTGGCCGATGGTGACTTCTGTTCGGTCAATGGCCCAAGCCCCCAGTGGCACCTTGTCGCCCACTTGCGCTTGCGCACAGACCACAGCAAACAAAGCGACCAGGAAAGCACCGGCACGCAAGCCCCTGTTGAATTTTTGCATCCCCATGTTCACACCGCCCCCTTGTCAGACCAACGGCGCACCCACTTTTGCAGCGTGGGGCGACCCATCAAAAACAAACGGTAAACGCCCTCAGACAGCCACGACATCGGCGGCCAAGCCGAAAACCAACCCAGCCAGCGCCAACCCGGAAAGGCCCGCCACATTTGGGAAAATGCGGCCGCACCGCTGAACAGGCGTCCTTGGCGGTCGCGCACATGAAAACGCGCCATGGCCTGTTGGCAGCTCAGTTCGCCCAGGTCTTGTCCCGCGCTCACATCCACCCAGTCGATCTGCGCGGCTTGCGGCAAGCGGCGGTAAATGCCGATCTCGGCCCGGCACAGCGGGCACGAGCCATCGAAATACACCGTCATCAAAGGGGCCAGATCGCTCATGCGGCCAACCGGTGGCGCAACAACAAGCGCCCTTGCCTGTCCACCAAAAAGCCTTCGCCCATGTCCGGGTAGCTGCCTGTCAAAGCGGTCATGATGACCTGGTGGGTGACCCAAACTTCCATGCGCCCCGTGGGCAAGGTTTGCAGGCGCGAACGCAGGCTTTTTTGTTGGGCATCGGCATCGCCCTGGCCTTGAAATGTGGAGTTGAGCGCAGGCCAATCTTCGGCCTGCCCAAAAGCCAGGCGCGCCGTGTCTTGGCACCTGCACCAGTGGCTGGAGCGCACGGCGTCAGGCTTGAGTTGGTTGGCCCGCATCCAAGCGCCAAAAGCGACCGAGGCTTGCCGCCCCTCGGGGCTCAAATTGCGCTGGGTGTTGCACTGGCCCAGCTTGAAATCAGGGGCGTCACCCAAGCCCGCTTCTGTGGCGGCATGCCGAATCAGCACCACCCCGCCCTGGCTGCGCCAAATCCGGGCAAATTCAGCACCGGCGTCGGTTTGGGCGGCTTTGGCCTGCAAAGCCCCTGCTGCCCCAGCCCAAAGCGGCAGGCCCACAGTGGCGACCAGGCCGGTCAAGATGCGGCGACGGTGCATGGGCTTGTCGCGAAAAAGAGCCGGTGCCATGCGATTTCAGGCCACTTCGCCAGCGGCGATTTGGCGAAAAGCTTGCTCAAACACCGCCACCGGTTGGCCGCCCGAGATCAGGTGTTTGTCGTTGATGATGATGGCCGGCACCGAGCGTATGCCCGCTTGGGCGTAGAACTGCTGGCGCTCGCGCACCTCGGCCGTGTGGGCGTCGCTGTCCAGCACCGCGCGGGCAGCCGCCACATCCAGGCCTGCCGCAGCCACGGCGGTCAACAAAACTTCGGGGTCTTCCACGCACTCGGCGCGGCCTTGGTAGGCCTGCAAAAAGGCCTTCTTCAAGGCGTGTTGGGACCCAGGGGCCAGGGCCTCGGCCCAGTGCAGCAAACGGTGGGCATTGAAGGTGTTGTAGACCCGGCCGCGCCCGCCAGGGTGAAAGGCAAAACCCACCTCTGCGCCGCGTGCCGAAATGGTCTGGCGCATCTGCGCCTGTTGCTCAGGGGTGGAGCCGTATTTTTGGGCCAGGTGTTCGCCCAGGTCTTGGCCGCCGGGGGCCATGTGCGGGTTCAACTCAAAGGGCTGAAAATGCACATCGGCCTGCACCTGCCCTTCCAGCCGCTCCAGGGCCTTTTCCAGCGCACCCAAGCCCACGGCGCACCAAGGGCAGGCGATGTCGGAGACGAAATCGATTTTCAAGGGGGTGGTCATGGCGGTCTTTCTTCGTTTGGGGCCCAACAAGGGGGTCTATTTTCCATCTGCCAGGGCATCGCTGCTGGCCAGGGTGTCTAATCCCCCCCACAGCGCAAGGAAGCGGGGCTTGCATGCCTGCCTTTGAGGGGCAGTATGCGCCCTAGGCGCGACCCGCCAGAGCCTTCAGTTTTATATTGATTCAGATGATTTCACAATTTTTGCCAACCACCCGCTGGGGCGCATTTGTCAGCCAATGGCTGGGCCAAGCTCGCACGATTGCCCGTTTGGAAGCGGCCTACTTTTTTCACCGCTCAAAGCGCCTGTGGTATTGGGTCGCGGCGGTCGTGATTCCTTCTCTGTACCTGGTGATTTACCTGTCCAGCCTGTGGGACCCCGCCTCTCACAGCACCGCGCTGCAGGTGGGCATTGTCAACCTGGACCGAGGCCTGGTGTACCGCGAACGCCCCTTCAATGTGGGCCTGGAATTGAGCAACACTTTACAAACCGCCGGGCTTTTTGACTACCGCCTCATGGCCAGCGCCGAGGAGGCAAAGACCCAAGTGCGCCAAGGCCGCTTGGCTTTCAGCTTGATCATCCCGCCCGATTTCAGCTCCAACGCCGTGCCCGGTCAGCTCCCCGGTGCAGGCCAGTTGGTGATCTTTGCATCCCAGGGCAATAACATCGAAACCACCCGCATAGCCCAGCAATTCGCTGCCGAGTTGGGTCACAAAATCAACGAAAGTTTGAATGCCCAGCGCTTGTCCTTGGTCTTGTCGACGGCTGCCGGTTCCAACCAAAGTCTGACCCAATTGCACGAGGGGATGGCCCAGCTGCGCCTGGGTGCCGAAGAACTCAGCCAAAGCACGGCCAAGGCCGCGCTGGGTGCGCAATCGGTGCATACAGGCGCCACGCAGTTGAACCAAAACGTTTCAAGCTTGGTCACCGGCGTGAAAACCATGGGTGCGGGCCTGCGCAGCATGGAGGCCCAACGCCCCCGAAACTCTGATCTGAGGCGGCTCGATGCGGGAGCGCAAAGCCTGGTCACCGGCTTGACCGATCTTGGGCAAGGTCTGAACCGCTTGCAAAACAGCACCCGAGAAATCCATGAGAAAGTCGATTTGTTCAAGCCTGAGGTCGACAGCAGCTGGCTGGTTCCCGCCACGGTGAGGGACAACGTGTCCGAGCTTTCGCAGCGCTTGGGGCAACTCGATCAAGGCATGCAAAGCGCGGTCAATGGCGAACAACAACTGCAAGACGGCGCTCGCAGCCTCAACACCGGCGTGCAAAGCCTGACCACCGGTTTGCGCAGCATGAACCTGGGCCTTCGCAACGGTGTGGCGCAATTGCCCGAAGACGCCAAACTGGACGCGCTGGACTCCGGGACCTCCGAATTGGCGGGGGCTGCCCAACAATTGGCGCAGGGCAATGCACAAATCAACGAGGGCAGCCAGCGCCTGAAAACCGGCCTTGATTTGATGGACGGCGCCATTCCGAAGATGAACGACGGCCTGGACGGCAGCCCCGAAGGCTTGGCCGACTCGGTGCGCCCGGTGGTCGAGATTGAAGCGCCCGTGCAAAACAACGGCATCGGCTTTATCGCCAATGTGATCCCTGCGGCCCTGTGGCTGGGGGCGGGCCTTGCGGTGTTTTTGGTCAACCTGCGGGTGCAAGCACGGCAAGCCCAAGCCTTTCACCCCGGGGCCCAGTGGATAGGCAAGCTGGTTCTGCCCGGACTTTTGATGTTCTTTCAGGGTGCTTTGATTTTGCTCACCGTCTGGTTTTTGCTGGGTGTGAAGGTGGTTCAACCCTGGGCCTTGGTGTGCACCGTCATGACCGCCGGTTTGGCATTTTTCTGCCTGATCACGGCCTTCACCCATTTCATGGGTGACGCGGGCAAAGCCTTGGCCATGGTGCTGCTGGCCGTTCAGATGACCTCGTCCAACGGCGTGATGCCGGTTGAACTCAGTGGCGGTTTTGTTGCCGCCCTGAGCCCGTGGCTGCCCATCACCTGGCTGGCGCAGGGCCTCAAAGCCGCCTTGTTTGGCGCTTTTGAAGGGGTTTGGATCACTTCTTGGCTGCAATTGGCCGCCATGGGTTTGGCGGCGGCCCTGGTTTGCAGGGCGTTTGGCCGCTGGCGTTTTGTCTCTGTGCGGCAAATTCGGCCCCAACTGGACATGTGAACCCATCGAGGGTGTTGGACTTAGGCGCACCCAAATGCCCGGCTCTTTGCTTTCGGCTAAGCGGTATCAGTTCTGCAAAAGGTCCTGCAGTGCCGCATTGAAAAGCGCTGGCGCTTCGTATTGAACCCAGTGCCCGGTTTCGGGCAGCGCCAGCCAGCGGTCAAATTGCGGCGTCAAGCGCGTCATGGCCGCGCGCAACTCGGGCAAGCGGCCACGGTACAAGACGTCTTCTTCGCCGTAAATGGCGCTGACCGGAACCTGCAACAGCGGCAGTGTCTGCGCCACGATGTCGGTGGACGACAAGCGCCGGCGCGTCATGCGGTCACGCTGCACGTTGGCGCTGTGCAGCGCCAGCGCCAAGGCGTCAAGCGACTCGGCCTTGTGCAGCATCAGGGCCATCAGGTTGTGGCGGTGAATGTCGGCTTGGGCCGACTGGCTAAGCAGGTGACGCCAACCCTTGAGCCTGAGGCGTTCGGGGGCTGTGATGCCCATGCCTGGGGCCCCCACCAAGACCAATTGCTGCGCATCTTGCGGGTAAGCCGCCAGCCACAGCGCGGCCGCCATGCCCCCAAACGAAAACCCCACCAGACTGACCGGGCCTGGCGCTTGCAGTTGCGCCAAACCGGCGTGCAAATGCGCAAGCTGGTGGTTGGCATCGCTGCCGCCCAAAGGCAAGTCGGAGTCGCCAAAACCGGGCAGGTCGGGCACCAACACATGCCAGCCCGCCGCATGCAAAGGCGCGATGTTGCGCACCCAATGCGTCCAACTGCCACTGCCGCCGTGCAGCAGCACCACACACGGACGCCCTGCCTGCCCCCAAACATGCCAAACGCTTGTGCAGCCTGCCCAATGCGTGGTGCAGCGACGAGCGCCAGCCAGCGCCTGCGCCAAATCGCTGGGCAAAAAACCGGGCAAGTTGGCCTGTGTGCAGACCGCTTTGGGCGCTTGCTCGCGGGTGTTCATGCGGCCACCGCCTTGGGGTGGTGCAATCGCCAAACCTTGAGGGCCGC
>CAMCNQ010000232.1 GCA_945875955.1 Limnohabitans sp. Rim8
TGTCTGGATGTGGGACAAAGCACCGGTGGTTTCACCGATTGTTTGCTGCAGCAAGGTGCGGCGCAGGTGGTGGGCATTGACGTGGGTCATGCCCAGGTGCATCCACGCATCCAAGAAGACGAACGTGTGGTTTGCATCGAGGGGGTCAATGCCCGTGAACTGGTGCCTGGCGATGAGCGCATTCCCGATGCGCTGGAGGGCTTTGACTTGCTGGTGGGCGATGTGTCTTTCATCTCCCTGAGCTTGGTGTTGCCCGGTGTGGTGCACCTGCTCAAGCCCAGCGGCCAATTGCTGATGCTGGTCAAGCCGCAGTTTGAACTGCAACCCGGCCAAGTGGGCAAGGGCGGCATCGTGAAAGACGACACGCATTTCCCGTTCATCGAAAACCGCCTGCGCACCGCTTTGACCGATTTGGGGCTTGAAGTGACTGCTTGGCTGGACAGCCCGATCACCGGCGGGGACGGCAACCATGAATTTTTTGTGCAAGCTTGCTGGCCTGACCCGGCTGCGGTGCTGCCTGCGCGCGAAGCCACGCGCATGGCACATGAGGCCGAATTGGCTGCCTTGGCTTATGCCAAGGCCAACGACTATTGATTTTGGAAGGTGAAGCGATGTCTGGTTTGAAACTGCCCATCAGCCTGGAATTTTTTCCACCCAAAACGCCCGAAGGCGTCGAAAAATTGCGTGGGGTTCGCGAGAAACTCTATGCCTTGAAGCCTGAATTTTGTTCGGTCACTTACGGTGCAGGTGGCTCCACCCAAGCCGGTACTTTTTCCACGGTCAGCGCCATCTTGAGTGAAGGCGTCTCGGCTGCCTCGCACTTTTCGTGCATTGGGGCCACCAAGGCTTCGGTGCGCGACGAATTGGCCACACTCAAGGCGATGGGCGTCAAGCGTTTGGTGGCTTTGCGCGGTGACTTGCCCAGCGGTTATGGCGCGGGCGGTGAGTTTCACTACGCCAGCGATTTGGTGGCCTTCATTCGGGCCGAAACCGGCGACGACTTCCACCTCGAAGTGGCGGCTTATCCCGAAATTCACCCGCAGGCCAAATCGCCCGAGGCGGATTTGCAAGCCTTTGTCACCAAGGTCAAGGCCGGTGCCAACTCGGCCATCACACAGTACTTTTACAACAGCGACGCTTATTTCCGATTTGTGGACGATGCCTACAAACGAGGGGCGGATGTGCCGGTGGTGCCCGGCATCATGCCCATCACCAGTTCTTCCCAATTGCTGCGCTTTTCAGACGCTTGCGGCGCCGAGATTCCGCGCTGGATACGCCTGCGCTTGCAGGCCTTTGGCGATGACATCGATTCGATCAAGGCTTTTGGGGTTGATGTGGTGGCAGACTTGTGTGAGCAGCTCATCAACGGCGGTGTACCCGCCTTGCACTTTTACACCATGAACCAAAGTGTGGCCACGGCGGAGATTGTCAAGCGCTTGTGAGCCAGGTCCAGATCCTGATCGCTTGAAGGCCAAAAAGCCCTGCTCAGCAGGTTTTTTTTGATTCGGTTGGGTGCTTGTTCAACGCTCGTCAAAACTCACCACCACCCGATTGCTGGTGGGAAGGGCTTGGCATGACAGGATGAAACCTTGTGCCACCTCGGGTTTTTCAAGGGTGAAGTTTTTCTCCATTGAGGCGCTGCCCTGCATGACTTTGCAGCGGCAGGTGCAGCAGACCCCGGCTTTGCAGGAGTAGGGCAGGTCCAAGCCCAGTGACAAGGCGATGTCGAGGATTTTCTCATTTCGGCTCATGGGCGTGTCATAAGCTTTGCCGTCCAGCACCACGGTGAGTTGGACATCACCGGTTTTGTGCGTGGCCGCTTGCCCCAATACCACTTGGCTGCGTTGCTCGGGGCTCAGGGCTTGCAAGGTGGGGGAGCTGAAACGTTCGGTGCGTATGCGTTCAGGTTGCACGCCGGCGGCTTGCAGTGCTTGTTCGGTGGCTTCGATCATGGCCTCAGGGCCGCAGACGAAAACCTCGTCCATGCTGGCCACGGGCAAGAAGGTGTCGATCAAGGCCTTCACTTTGTGGCCGTCGATGCGCCCTTCGAGCAAGGGCACTTCCTGAGCTTGGCGTGACAAGATGTGGATCAGGGTCAAGCGGTCGGGGTAGCGGTCTTTCAGGTCTTGCAGTGCTTCGTTGAACATCACGCTGTCCATGCGCCGGTTGCCATAGACCAGCGTGAATTTCGAGCCCGCTTGCTCTTCGAGGGTGCTGGCCAGTATGGACAAAATGGGCGTGATGCCCGAGCCCGCTGCAAAGCCCACGCGGTGGATGGCGCGGGCACGCTGCACCCCAAAGCGGCCATCGGGCGGCATCACCCTTAGGCGGTCACCGACATGAAGTTGTGCTGCAGCCCAATTGGAAAACACACCGTTTTGTACCGGGCGTATGCCCACTTCCAGCAGGCCATGGTTTTGCAACTGGCTTCGCGCAGAGCTGATGGAGTAACTGCGGCGCACGTCCGCGCCACCGATGTCGGCGCGCAGGGTTAAAAATTGGCCGGGTTGAAAGTCAAATTGGCTGCGCAACTCGGGCGGCACTTGCAGGGCAATGGCCACGGCACCTGCAGCCTCTTGGGTGATGCGGGCGATGGGAAGGTCATGAAAGCGGGGTGCGGACATGGGGCTTGGCTGCTTTACGGCAGCTCAGTAGGGTTTGAAGTAATCAAAGGGCTCCATGCAGGCCAAGCAGCGGTAAAGCGCTTTGCATGCGGTAGAGCCGAAGTGCGAGGTTTCAGTGGTGTTGGCCGAGCCACATTGGGGGCAGTGGACCACCTCGGCCGGGGCTTGGCGTGACGCAAACTGCACCACATGGGCTGCGCCTGTTTGCTCGTTGGCGCAGGCATGGGGCGGTGCAATGCCGTAAGCACGCAGTTTGTCCTTGGCGGCATCGGTCATCCAGTCGGTGGTCCAGGCCGGGGCCAGTTGCGTCACCACCCGGCCTTGAAGGCCATGTGATTGCAGCAAGGCGGCCACATCGTCCTCGATTTGTCCCATGGCCGGGCAGCCGCTGTAAGTGGGGGTGATGACCACTTCCAGTCCGGTGGGGCCTTGGCGCACATCGCGCAAGATGCCCAGTTCTCGCAGCGAGACGACTGGAATTTCCGGGTCGGTCAGCACTTCGAGCAAGGCCCAGGCGTGGGCCAGGTCTGGCTCGCCAATGGCCTGAAAGGATGCTTGTGTCATGGCGCGGGCTTACCAGGTGGCTTCGGGGTGAGCGCGGGCCAGGCTTTGCATTTCGGTCAGCACAAAACCCAGATGCTCCGAGTGGATGCCTTGTTTGCCCGTGGGCACAAAACCACCATCAGCGGGTCGCTCAAGGTGGGCCTCTTGCACAGCGGTGTTGACAATCGCATTCCAGTCGTTTTGCAGCGCGGCCATGTCGATGCCGGTGCCGTTGGCCAGTGCCTGCGCTTCTTGCGGGCTGGATGACCAGAACTCTTGGGTGTAGGGGAAGAACTGGTCAAGCGCCGTTTGCACTTTGGCATGCGAGGCGTCGGTCCCGTCACCCAATCGAATCAGCCAATCGCGTGAGTGGCGCAAGTGGTAGCGCACTTCTTTGAGGGACTTGGCCGCGATGGACGCCAGTGTGGTGTCGGCCGAGTTTTGCAGTTGGTCCCAGACCAGCACCATCAAGCTGCTGAACAGGAAGTTGCGCACGGTGGTGACCGCAAAATCGAGGTCGCCTTGGCTGGTGGCCGCCACCAAGGCGGTGTGGGGCAATTCAGTCAAGGTGTAGTTGCGAAAATCCGGCACATCTCGGAAGTAGGCCAAGCGGTCTTCGGTGGCATCACCACCTTGCAAGGCCGCCGCGTGTTGGTACAGCAGGCGGGCCTGACCGATCAGGTCAAGGCTGTTGTTGGCCAAGGCGATGTCTTCTTCAAGAATGGGGCCGTGACCACACCACTGGGCGTTGCGCTGGCCAAGAACCAGCGCGTTGTCGGCCAGTTGCAAAATGTATTCAGTTGGTGCGTGCATGGTCTCGCTCACATGTGGCCCACTTCATCGGGGATCACGTAGAAGGTGGGGTGGCGGTAAACCTTGTCACTGGCCGGGTCAAAAAACTCGGGTTTGTCATTGGGTTCGCTGGCCGAAATATGTGACGAAGGCACGACCCAAATGCTCACGCCTTCTTGGCGGCGGGTGTAGACGTCGCGGGCCATTTGCAAGGCGTGGGTGGCATCCGAGGCGTGCAAACTGCCGCAGTGCTTGTGTTCCAAACCTTGTTTGCTGCGAACAAACACCTCCCACAGCGGCCATTCTTTTAATGCGGCTGTGCTCATGCTGCTTCCTTCATCTGGCGGTTTTTTTGTTTGTTCGCGTGGGCCAGGGCCGCATCGCGCACCCACTCGCCATCGTTCCAGGCTTTCACCCGTGCGCCCAGGCGTTCTTTGTTGCAGGGGCCGTTGCCGTTGACCGTGGCCCAAAACTCGTCCCAATCGATTTGGCCGTAGTCGTGCGCCTGGCGCGCTTCGTTCCATTTCAAATCCGGGTCGGGCAAGCTCACCCCCAAGACCTTGGCTTGAGGAACGGTGGCGTCGACAAACTTTTGGCGAAGGTCGTCGTTGCTGATGCGTTTGATGCCCCAACGCATGCCTTGCGCGCTGTTGGGGCTGTCGGCGTCAGGCGGGCCAAACATGGCCAAACATTTCCACCACCAGCGGTTAACGGCATCTTGCACCATGGCTTTTTGTTCGGTCGTGCCTTGCATCATCACCAACAGGGCTTCGTAGCCTTGCCGCTGGTGGAAGCTTTCTTCTTTGCACACCCGAACCATGGCCCTCGCGTAAGGGCCGTAGGAACAACGGCAAAGGGGCACTTGGTTCATGATGGCCGCGCCGTCGACCAGCCAGCCCACCACGCCCACATCGGCCCAGTTCAGGGTGGGGTAGTTGAAGATGGAGCTGTATTTGGCTTTGCCCGTGTGCAGCGCGTTGAGCATTTGGTCACGGCTTGTGCCCAGGGTTTCGGCCGCGCTGTAAAGGTACAAGCCGTGGCCACCTTCGTCTTGTACATTGGCGATCAGGATGGCTTTGCGTTTCAAACTAGGGGCGCGGCTGATCCAGTTGCCTTCGGGCAGCATACCCACAATTTCACTGTGGGCGTGTTGGCTGATTTGGCGTACCAGCGTTTTGCGG
>CAMCNQ010000233.1 GCA_945875955.1 Limnohabitans sp. Rim8
ACCAACAACCTGACGGCTGAGGGCATTATTGACGGCCTGCGTTCGGGCAACAGCTTTGCTGGCTCGGGTGACCTGATTGACAGACTGGCTTTCGTTGCTTGCGCTGTGAATCCAGCCCTCCCGGCTGCAGCTTTCAAGACGCTGGTTGAAAAAGCCGCCATGAACGCAGCCGCAAAAAATGCTGAAGTACGCATTAACGGCTGCGCTACCATGGGCGAAAAACTGGTGGTAGCCCCTGGTGCAGACGTGGTGGTGTCCATCGCTGTGCGCGATCCACAGGGCAAAAACTACTCGCCCTACAGCTTTCCCAATCCTTCTCTCAAGCAGATTGGTATCACCCAACCCCTCGATAAGCCGGTACTTGACCACATTGACGTGATTGGCGCTAACGTGACCGGCTTTGTGAGCCCCACGGACACTGCAAAATATGCGGGTCTCGAAGGCTCTGCCGCTGCAAGCAATTCATCGGCAGCCATCAAGAAGGTGTTCAACAGCAAAAACTGGACAGCTGCTGCCGATGGCATGCGGGTCATGAGTTACCGCATTCCGGCTGTGAAGGTGTCCCAGTACGTTCGCTTACGCGGGACCAATCTGCCGGCTGCCACGCCGTTTGAAACCGACGCTAATGGCAACCCGCTGAATGACTACGACTTGGCGCCCCAAGATGATGGCGTCACTGCGACCATCCCCGGCAAAGTTAGGTGCGATGACGCAGCCTGCCCGGCACATATGCGGACTGTCAACGGCGTCAAGTACTCCACCAAGGACGTGGCCGGCTGGGCTGACCTGTGGTTTTACAGCAACCCTGTTTATATCGAGGTCACCAATTCATTCAAGGTCGTAGGCGCCAAGTAAAGCGTACTGGTAAGGAGTGCAGGTCCGGAACCGGACTTGCACACCCGGCCCTGGGCCGGGTTTTTTGTTTTTGAAAGTACATGTGTTGACAGCAGAGAGTTCTATGACGCCCACGGCACCGGTGCCGCTGATGGCGGGAAAAGCCCTAACAGGGCTCGCCATGCTGCTGATGTTTGCAGCGGGTGCGGGCGGATTGGTGTGGCAAATGGTTTGGACCGCCCAGTTCGGCCTGGCCCTGGGCCATGAAATCATTGCGGTACTCTCGGTTATAGCGGCTTTTTTTGGTGGCATTTCGGCAGGCTCTTTTCTGCTGGCCCACCGGCTCGAACGCAGCCTGTACCCGGGTCGCTGGTATGCCGGTCTGGAGGCTTTAATTGCCAGTTGGGCACTGCTGGTGGCCTTGGTGTCACCCTTGGTGCTGCCGCATCTGTCCCAATGGATTGGCGCTGAGCCATCGGCACTTTGGCATTGGGTGCTTGCTTTTTTTGTTCCTCTGCTCGCTTTGTTGCCCGCGACTTTGGCTATGGGCGCAACCCTGCCTGCGATGGAGCGTTTGCTGCGGCGGGAACACAACCAGCCGCTGGGCAGTGTCTACGCCGCCAATACGGCAGGCGCCATGGCGGGCCTCTTGCTTGCCGTGTTCTTTTTTGTTCCGAGTCTGGGACTGCTGGGCACCAGCCTGGTCTTTGCCGGAGTCAACGCGATCTGCGCCTTACTGGCGTGGCAAGTTTGGGGCGGGCCACTTAAAAGTGATTCGCACTTGCCCGACGCTGCGCCGCACGCTGCGCCCCAACGGGCTCAGGCGTTTGACGCAACAACTCCCTTAGCTACGCCGCAAGCGGTTGGGCTGCGCCTTTTCTTGACCGGATTGTTGGGCATAGGCTACGAGGTGCTTGCGGTTCGTGTGATCAGCCAGGTCACTGAAAATACGGTGTATACCTACGCGATGCTGCTGGCGGTTTTTTTGATGGGCACGGCCTTGGGTGCCGTCCTCATCAAGCGCGCTGTGGTGACTTGGGATGTCACTGCTGAGCGCATAGATCAAGCTATTGGGGCGCTGATTGTTTCCATTTTTTTGGGTGGGATGAGCCTGTGGTGGGCAGACCAAAGCTACGCGCTGCCATCAGGTTGGTGGGGGCCGAACGCGGCCACCGCAATTGCGGGTGAGTGGCTCGCAGGTATGACCGCCATGTTTTTGCCGTCCATGGCCATGGGTGCGCTGTTCACCTTGCTGTGTCGCCAGGCCCTGCAAATCCGTATGCCGCTGGGCACGGCATTGGGCATCAATAATCTGGGCTCAGCGCTGGCGCCTGTGCTTGTCGGCCTGGTGCTGGTGCCCTTTGCGGGTGCGCGCGCTGTTCTGTTGATTTTGATAGCCGGGTATTTGGCGCTCCTTTCTCTACAAAGCTGGAATCGGCCTGCTGCTTGGCTGGCCGCCGGCGCTTTGTTGGTTTTGGCTATTTTTGCGGGCCCCCTTCGCTTCGTGAACGTGCCTGCGGGCGGGAGCTTGTTGTTCTATCGCGAGGGTGTGATGGCGGCGGTGAGTGTGGTCGCAGATGCCGACGGTGTCGCGCGGCTGCACATCAACAACCGCGCTCAGGAAGGCAGCAGTGCCAGCGGCCAGGTGGAGACGCGTCTGGCGCAGATGCCGCTGCTACTACATCCGTCGCCGCGAACCGCTTTGTTTCTAGGCTACGGTACTGGCTACACCGCCAACGCCGCAGCCCTAGATCCTCGCATTCGAGTTAAAGCAGTTGAGCTTTTACCTGAAGTCATTGAGGCAGCCGGCATCTTCGCTTTGAAGGCCGGTGCGCCGGCGTCGGCCAGTCCGGTCACCACAGTGGCCGCTGACGCTCGCCGCTATGTGCAGTCCGCGACGGATCGCCACGATGTGATCGTGGCGGACCTCTTCCATCCAGCCCGAAGCGGCGCCGGCAACCTGTACACCGTGGAGCACTTTGCTGCTGTGAAGTCCCGCCTGGCGCACGGTGGCCTGTTTTGCCAATGGCTGGCATTGCATCAAATGGACATCGAAACGCTGCGCAGCATCGTGGCCGCTTTTTTGCAGGTTTATCCCAATGCAGTTGCCGTGCTTGCCAGCAACAGCCTGGACACCCCTGTGCTTGGTTTGATCGCACGACCCGATCAGCCCGGCTGGCAGATCCAAGCGGTGCGCACCCGCATGGCTGACCTCTCGCCGCGTATGGCTAAAGAGCTCAAAGCAGCCAAACTTGAGGATGAGTTTGCGGTGCTCGGCAGCATCATTGCCGGGCCGCTGGCGCTCAAGGACTTTGTGCGTGACGCCACCCTCAACACGGACGACCGTCCGGTGGTCACCCACAGGGCACCTTGGGTGAGTTACGCGCCCCAAGAGACGCCCAGAGATCGGCTCACCCTGCTGATGCAGCGGCTTGCGCCGCATGCCGCCGATGGGATGGCCTCCAACCAGGGCACTGACGCGGCGCGGCTGGAGGCCTATTGGGCGGCGCGTGCAAAGTACATTGCCTTCGGCATGACTGTGCGCCCTGACCCCGATCCGCGGTTCATGCTGGAGCAATTGCGCCTACCGCTGCTTGACATGGTGACCACAAGTCCAGACTTTCGCCCGGCTTCTGAACCGCTGCTGGCCTTGGCTGAAGCGGTTCAGCAGACGGATCCCCAGCTTTCGGAACAAGTCAAACTTGCATTACGGACTGCGCTTTCATCTCGGTCATCCTCGTCGCCTTTCATCCCTCTTGTCAATTTGCATTAAGCACCATGGAAACTCCAAATCAAGCCACTCCCGCTACTTGGCTACAGCGCAGTCTGCGTGAGCCATTGACCCACTTCGTTGTTTTGGGTGCCCTTATCTTTTTAGCCGATTATTTTCTTTTGTCCATGCGGGGCGACCCGCAGGAAATCGTGATCACCAAGGAAACCTACGACGAAGCCCGCGGCGCGTTTGTGGCGGGCATGAAGCGTGAGCCTAGCGCTGCCGAACTTAAAGTACTCACTGACCGATGGGTGGATAACGAAGTCCTGTTCAGAGAGGGGCTCGCACTGGGTATGGACCGAGGCGATCAGGCCATGAAGGACCGGGTGGTTTTCAAAGTCTTGACTGCCACACAGTCCGGGCTGGCATTGCCAAAAATTGATGAGGCTGGTTTACGCCAATGGTTCGAGTCGCGGCGCGACCAATATGACCTGCCTGTTCGTCTAAGCTTTGAAGAAGCGGTACTGGCCGCCAGTGATGCGACGCCTGAAAAGTTGAAGAAGTTTGTGACAGCGCTCAATGGTCAACAGGCCCCCGAACTGGAGGGCAGTCTGCGTATCTTCAAGGACAGGCCCAAACCTTCCTTGGACCAAAGTTATGGCCCGGCATTTGCTGATGCACTTGCCAAGCAAACCCTGGGTACGTGGGTGGTGCTGGAAAGCCAAGAAGGTTATCGTGCGGTACGTCTTACCGAATTGACACCGGGCCGCGCGGTCAGCTACGAGGAAATGAGAGAGCGCGTTTACACGGACTGGAAAGAGATCACATCATCGGATTTGACCAAGAACGCCATACGTGAAATCGCCAAGAAATACCGTATTCGCGACGAAGGGAAGAACTCGTGATGTTTTCCCATTTGAGGCAACTACTCAAGCCCGCAGTCTTGTCCATCATTTTGCTGGTGGGTGCAGCGGGGGTCTGCGCCCACGAGATGACCATGACCGATCTGTCGATGCGGGAGGTCGCACCCAAAGAGTTTGTTTGGGCCTGGGGCATCCCTGGAAAAAATACGCCGGTCTCGCAAGACTTAAAACCGGTATGGCCAGAGGGTTGCGTGGGTGACGCGAGAACGGTTCGCTGTGGCGAACGCGGCTTGGCGGGAAGCCTGTCGGTCGATGGCATAGGAAAAAACTACTCGGCCGTCATTTTGCGTATTACTTGGCAAGGGGAGCAGCGCAGTACTTTTACCTTGACCCAAAATCAATCTTCCGTGCGCTTGTTTGGCTCTGCGCGCGATGAACGCGACGCCTGGCAGGTGGCGCAGACTTACGCTGTGCTGGGGATAGAACATATTCTCGGCGGTATCGATCATTTGCTGTTTGTACTGAGCTTGTTGTTTCTGGTGGGTTTTCGGCGTCAACTTTTGGCAACCATCACCTTGTTCACAGTGGCGCACAGCCTGACCTTGGCAGCCAGCGCCTTAGGTGCATTGACGCTGCGGTCACCGCCGGTAGAGGCGGTCATCGCCTTGTCCATTGTGCTGGTCTGCGCGGAAGCCCTGAGTCAAAAGGACACCCTCACCC